>JBKBXU010000101.1:0-13737 GCA_046313675.1 Cytophagaceae bacterium | reverse complement strand
CAGTATTTAGAGAACGAAGTGTTATCAATGCAGAGGTAACAGGGCGGCTAACGGAAACTCTAAGTGGAATTCGGGTTATAAAAGGATTTAATGCAGAAGAACAAGAGGTTAAAGTGTTTGAATCGGGAGTGGATCGGCTTTTTCAGAATGTAAAGAAAACGCTTACTTCCACCAGCCTTGTCACAAGTGCTTCTACTTTTTTGCTGGGTCTGGCAAGTGTTTTGATTATGTGGTTTAGCGGGCAGCGTATTATTGATGATCAGATGACAGTAGGAGATTTTTTCGCCTTTACCTTATACCTTGGTTTTTTAATAGCTCCCATTGTTCAGATGAGCAATATTGGAAGTCAGATAACTGAAGCTTTCGCTGGATTAGATCGTATGAATGATCTTTTGTCACAGGAACGGGAAGATCAGGATACGAGAAGGATTGTAAAATTATCCAAGCCTCAGGGAAATATAGTTTTTTCCGATGTGGGATTTTCTTATGAAGCAGATCGTTATGTTATTGACAATATAAGTTTTGATGCTCCAGCAGGATCCATCACAGCTTTAGTCGGCAGTTCAGGTTCCGGAAAATCAACCATTGCCGGTCTGGCAGCTTCTTATTTACAACCACAAAAAGGAGTAATAACCATAGACGGGGTCGATCTTTCGACTGTAACATTAACCAGTTACCGACAAAGCCTAGGTGTAGTTTTACAGGATGATTTTTTGTTTGAGGGTACAATCCGTGACAACATTCTGTTTCCACGGCCCGAGGCAAGTGAAGAAGAATTGGCACAGGCCGTAAAGGCAGCTCATGTTGATGAGTTTACCGATCGCTTTGAACTGGGTTTGAACACCCTTATAGGTGAAAGAGGAGTAAAATTATCCGGAGGGCAAAGGCAAAGGTTGGCTATAGCAAGAGCCTTGCTGGCTGACCCAAAGATCCTTATTTTAGATGAAGCGACTTCCAGCCTGGATGCTGAAAGTGAGTCTTATATACAACAAAGTTTGCAGGAGTTGATGAAGGGGCGAACTACCTTTGTAATAGCACACCGGCTAAGTACCATACGTCTTGCCGATCAAATACTTGTGATTGAACAGGGTAAGATTGTGGAGAGAGGCGATCATGAATCCTTATTGGAGAAAAAAGGACGTTATTACCAGTTATTTACCTATCAAAGCAGGATTTAATCATTAACCTGTGAAGACCTCCCAATCATGAAATTGTAAAATATTCCGACCTGTAGATTGTGGGTTATATCAGGATTGGCTTTTCCCGGTATATAAATTACCTGATTCAAATACCCGATTTGCATATTTGTTTTAGGATTAAACCGTACTCCTCCAGCGAAGTAAAGACGGTTTCTGTCAATGACATGGCCTGATTGCCGGGGGGCAAAATTTACAAATAACTCATTGTAACTATTAATAAAGAATTGTTTTAGTGAAGAACTAAGGTTGGATAATGGGAAAAGTGCTTGTAAACGATACCGTATTCGATTTTCAAAATTAGCCGCATCCGTAGTATGATTTTGTATGAACCGCTGTTCCAGCCGATATCGGTGTTCGAGAATTATTATCCTGGATTGGTGACGTAAAAGTACCTGTTGCCATAGTCGATTCTCCGTCAGAGTAGACCCGGTGATGTTTTGGCTTCCCGGATGGGTATAGAGAAAAGCATATCCGGCAGTCAACATAGTATTAGGGCCTGCATAAAAGTTTATGCCTGGGCGGATAAGTGTTTGCTGAACTGTATTCTGAAGAGGATAATTACGTAACTGCAACTCTGAGTGAATTCCCCATCGTTTATTGATTTTGTTGTCGCCAAAATACATAAACCACTGCCCATAAGATGATGGCCTTGGCTGATTTTGAGCTACAAGTTCTGATGGGAAAACGTAAAGTGTAAGGAAGATTAAAAACAATCTAACTCTCATGATATATATTGGCCACAGGCATTTTTATAATTATAAAAGTATGCCAAAAAGCGTTAATATCTAATTGGAAACTTAATATTGCAAAATAAAATTAAGCATTTTGTCCTTCCAAATAAAACATATAAGTTTGAAGTTTACGTTATAATCAAAATTTTTACATGACGAAAAAGATACTAATATATCTATTGGTTTTGCTCCCTTTTCTGGTACTTGCTCAGAAAGAGGTGTCTTTGAATGTTGATAAGAACATCAGTCTTCTTGATGTACTTAATCTTGGACAAGAGGGTATTGTTGTCAAATCCGGAAGAGAACTTGAACAGTTAAAGAAGAGAAATATCTCATTAAAGTTTTTTTCACCTAACCTGGAAGAAATATGGAGTGTTAATTTGCCGGATCAAAAACCCAGGTCTAATGCTGATCAATTCCTAGCCTCTTCCTCCTCAGGAAATCATATATATAATATTACCATCGTTGGCGGACAACCTTTTGGCCAGAAAAGCCTGGTTCATTGGGTACATGTGGATCGAAACGGGAACCTAAGAGAGCATTTACCAGAGGATGAGCTTCCAAAAGGTTATTTACAGAGTGTTTTTTGTGATGAAGAGTACCTTTATTTTGTCTCTACAGAAAAAAATCATCAAAACCATAAAAAGAAAAAAGTGGAGGAGCGGATTCTTATAAGCCGCTATCGTCACCAGGATTTTGCAGCGGAGGAACTCCAACCTGAACTTCCTGTAATTCCTTATCCTGAAATAAGCTCCTTTTGGGAATACGCAGGCAATAGTAACGATGTGCTGTTTTTTAGCAGGAAAGAGATATCAGAGGTCGCTGCTTTCAAACTTATTCATTTAAGCAAGGATGGAAAAGTGATTAGAGAAATTGTGGTTTCTTCTCCTCTTACAAATGATCATTTACGGCCATCCTTCAATTTGTTTCATCAGCCGGGTGCTGTAAAAGTGAAGGACAATGACTTTACAACCTTTTTTACAGGCGACCCGAAACAGAATAATGAAACTACCGAAAGCTTAACGAATAATGTACATGTGTTGCATGAACTGGGGGCTTATGGCAACCTGAGACTGGTGCCTCAGCAAAATGCTTTCTTTCTTTATGGTTTGTATGGTCCCGATCCATTCCGGTCTGTAGGGAATATATACGAAGGCTTTTTTATCAGCAAATACGATCTGGATGGTGAACTGTTATTCTTTCAACAATTTCAGATGCCTGCAGAAATTATTGATGATAGTTTTTTTCGCATGATGGCTTCTCCTGCTCAACGGAGAACGTACCTGCATGTGGAGGAAAAAGGCCTTGTTTTTAGACTATGGTTTAAAAATGAGATTCATAATATTGCTTTGGATACAGAAGGTAAACTGCGAAAATACTATACATCCAAAACTAAAAATTCTGTCACTGATGAAGATTTTTTATCCTTTCAGCCTGCACCTGAAACAGAAGCGGAGTTTGTGCTGGACAAATTGGATAATGCTTACCTGAGGAAGAACCGTGTGTTTTGTTTTCTTTATGATAAAAAACATTTGGTAATTCAGGAAGACAAAAAAGAACGGAAGATTTACATTAAATGGTTGAACTGATACGTCTTAAGCTTTTACATATTTCTTCTGTAACTGCCACCTGTTTCGTAGATCGTATGTGTCAACTGGCCTAGGGAGCAATATTTCCCGGCTTCCATAAGCGCTTCAAAAATATTCCCTTCTGATTCTGCCACAGTCTTAAGTTTTTCTGTGACAGGGGTGAATTTTTCTTTATTAATAGCTTTGAAGTTTTCCAGAGAATTAATAGCAAATACTTTTTCCTCCCGGGTTGCCCTTATAATTTCTTTTGGTATGATGGTGGGCGATCCTTTTGGGTCAAGAAATGTATTAACACCAATCACCGGCATTTTCCCATTATGTTTCAGGGTTTCATAATACATAGATTCGTCCTGTATTTTGGAGCGTTGGTACATTCTTTCCATGGCGCCCAAGACCCCTCCGCGTTCGCTGATGTTTCGGAATTCCTGAATAACTGCTTCTTCCACTAAGTCGGTTAATTCTTCTATGATGAATGAGCCCTGTAAAGGATTTTCATTCTTTGCCAATCCAAGCTCTTTGTTGATGATTAGTTGTATGGCCATAGCCCTTCTTACCGATTCTTCTGTAGGGGTGGTAATGGCTTCATCATAGGCATTGGTGTGAAGTGAATTGCAGTTGTCAAAAATGGCATACAGCGCCTGAAGGGTGGTGCGAATGTCATTAAAAGCTATTTCCTGAGCATGCAGGGACCTTCCGGAGGTTTGGATATGATATTTGAGTTTTTGAGAACGGTCATTTCCTTTATACTTTTCCCTGATCATACGAGCCCAGATCCTTCTTGCTACCCTTCCTATTACGGAATATTCAGGATCCGTTCCGTTGGAAAAGAAAAAGGAAAAGTTAGGGGCAAAGTCATCAATGTGCATCCCTCGGGAAAGGTAATACTCTACATAGGTAAAACCGTTTGCCAGGGTAAAGGCTAATTGGCTGACAGGATTGGCTCCGGCTTCGGCTATATGATACCCGGATATGGATACGGAGTAAAAGTTTCTGATTTTATGATCTATAAAATATTGCTGAACATCACCCATCATTCGCAGAGCAAATTCTGTGGAAAATATGCAGGTGTTTTGGGCCTGATCTTCTTTTAAAATATCCGCCTGCACCGTGCCCCGTACACAGGAAAGGGTAGAGGCTTTAATTTTTTCATAGACATCTCTTTCTAAAACCTGATCACCTGTAACACCAAGAAGCATTAAGCCTAAACCATCGTTGCCTTCAGGTAAACCTCCATTATAAACCGGTTGCTCCTTTTTCTGCTCTTTAAATAGTTGCTGTATTTTTTTCTTTACTTCCTCTGCAAAGTTATTTTCCTGTATATAGATTTCACATTGCTGGTCGATGGCGGCATTCAGAAAGAATGCAAGAATCATAGGTGCCGGGCCATTGATCGTCATGGACACACTGGTGTTCGGGTCGCAGAGGTTGAATCCGGAATACAGCTTTTTCATATCATCCAAAGTGGCAATGCTGACGCCTGAATTTCCTACCTTTCCATAGATGTCCGGACGGTGATTAGGGTCTTCGCCATATAAGGTCACGGAGTCAAAAGCAGTGGAAAGCCGTTTGGCTTTTTGACCAAGGGAAACATAATGAAAGCGTTTATTGGTTCGCTCGGGGCCACCTTCTCCGGCAAACATCCGGGTAGGATCTTCATCGGTTCGTTTAAAGGGAAATACTCCTGCCGTATAAGGATATTGGCCCGGAACATTTTCACTCATCTGCCACTTCAGCAAATCTCCCCAGTCCTTGTAAACAGGCAAGGAGACCTTTGGTATGTTCAGGTGGGATAAGCTCTCGGTAGTCAGATCAACCTTAAATTCCTTATCACGGACCTTATAAGAAAGGTGTTCTGCTGAGTAAGTATTTTTTAATTCAGGCCACCGCTCTATGAGTTTAGCACATTCCTGATCCAGCTCCCCTTGCAATTGCCGGTATTTTGTCTCTAAAAAATGCCTGTTTTCATTATTGACTAACCCGATTGCTCCGTTGAGCTTATATAGGTCAGATGCTATTGATGACTGTTTTTTTATAAAACTTTTTATGCTTTTATGTACTTCTGCAATTTCCAACAGGTATTGATGCCTTTCGGGAGGAATGATATAGGACTGTTTTTTCGGGATAAACCCTGTGGAGGGTATGGTAAAATTGGCATCCGTTTTATTATTAAGTATGGCAATAACCTTATAGTAAAAACTTTCAGTACCAGGATCGTTAAACATGCTGGCAGTGGTTCCATAAATGGGTAGTTCATCATCAGGCGTTTCCCACAACAGACGATTCCGTTTGTATTGCTTACGTACATCACGCAGAGAATCTTGCGCCCCTTTTTTGTCAAATTTATTTATGGCTATAGCATCAGCAAAATCAAGCATGTCAATTTTCTCGAGCTGCGTGGCGGCTCCATATTCCGGTGTCATGACATATAGTGAAACATCAGAAAAAGAAGTAATCTCCGTATCGGACTGGCCAATTCCTGAAGTTTCAGCTATAATAAGGTCAAAGCCGGTGTGTTTGCAAAGCGATATGGCATCGGGAAGGTGCCTGCTTAGCGATAAATGCGACTGTCGTGTAGCCATGGAACGCATATACACATTGGGGTGGTCAATGGAGTTCATACGTATTCTGTCTCCAAGCAAAGCCCCACCTGTGCGCCTTCTTGTAGGGTCTATAGAAATAATGGCTATTTTCTTCGTAGGATTGTCACGTAAAAATCTTCGGATTAATTCATCGGTTAGAGATGATTTGCCGGCTCCTCCGGTACCTGTAATGCCAAGGACAGGGCAATTCCCCTTTAATTTTTCTCTAACAGTGGAGAAAGCTTCAGAATTATTCTCTGCCAGGGTAATAAACCCGGCTAAGATGCGTGTGTCGGAATTGCTTAAGCGAGTCAGATCCTTACTTGTATCCGGAATTGGGGTTAAAAAGTCGGCAGATTCCAGAAGGTGATTTATCATTCCTTGCAAGCCCATCGATCGCCCATCGTCCGGTGAGTAAATTCTGCTGATGCCGTAGGCGTGCAGCTCTTCTATTTCGTCTGGCAAAAAAGTGCCACCACCGCCCCCGAAAATCTTGATATGTGGAGCATTTTTTTCTTTTAAAAGATCAAACATGTACTTAAAATATTCCACATGTCCTCCCTGGTAAGAGGTTATGGCAATGGCTTGAGCGTCTTCCTGAATTGCACAAGATACAATTTCTGCCACCGATCTGTTATGCCCCAGGTGTATCACTTCTGCTCCGGAAGCCTGCAAAATCCTACGCATAATATTTATGGACGCATCATGGCCATCAAATAAAGAGGCTGCCGTAACTATTCTTACTGGGTTTACCGGTTTATAAACTTCCATGTACAATTAATCTTTTACGAAATAAAAGGTAAAGATAAATTAAAAACAAGTTGTTGGGGGATGGATGGATAATGGGTTAATGAGTTAATGGTTAGTAATAGCCTAGTAACTAATAATTTAATATCTTAATAACAAGTAACTTAATAAGCAATAACTTCTTAACAAGTAACTTAATGGATACTAATTCTTGAAAAGAGAGGGCATGTTTTGTATACTTGAGGCAAAGCGGTTATGATTGGACTTTATAAATATGGCTGATAAAATACTCATTTTAGGTTTAGGAACGCTTCTTTTTTTTGGTTTAGGAGGTGTTTTAATTATAGAATATATTCAGGGAGTGAGTTTTGCCACGGTTTTATTACGAGGCTGGAGCATTCCTATGCAATTGGCTACAGGAATTGTTTATGGGCTTATCTGTGCGGGAATATGCGTCTTTATCATTACAAGGGATTTTTTCAAGGAACAACGGAAATTCTATTCTAAAATGGTCGGCAAGTTTGATCTGACCATTCCCAATATCATTATTGTTTCTTTATGTGCCGGAATAGGGGAGGAAATCTTTTTTCGTGCAGCAATACAACCCTTTATCGGTGTCTGGCCTACGGCCATTATTTTTGTTTTTATTCATGGGTATCTAAATCCCAAAAACTGGAGGATCAGCATATATGGGTCGGTGATGGTAGTATTTATGGCAGGCATTGGTTACTTATTCCAATATACCGGACTGATTACGGTAATGGTGGCACATGCTGTAATTGATATTGTTTTGTTTTTCAGGTTAATGAGGGAAAGATAAGGCACTAAAGTGTAGTTTCAAGTTATCGGTTCAGGTATAGGAATACTAACTTAAATGGTAAACGTCAGCGCCATTTTCAATACCAAATTATTGTCAAAATACCGGTTTCTATATGGGCCATACCGGAAGAACATGCCAAAACCAAGTCCTGTTCTTAGTCCTGCAATGTTCATCAGTAAAAGTTTATTGAAAAAGAAACCGGATTCAAAATACCCTTTTTCCATAGTTTTGAAATCTATTTCTTCATGTTCCCCAGGGTTTCTTAAGGTACCCCAGCCCATGTTGTGGGAAACCACAAATTCAGGCCTGAAATTGGCATCTGATGAGAAGATTTTGCCAAAATTGTGTGATAGGAAAATAGCCAGGTATTTATCGGAAAGAAATTCATTCAACCTCATGGTTTCAAAGCTGTTGTGTATAACAATGGATGGGCTTCTAAAGGCTCCCCGTCCATTCCACAACCGCAAATATGGGGCATCACCTGTCGTCATACCGCTTATTATTTGTACACCAGTGGTGCCAAAACCTATTGTCCGGAAAGTATGCTGAAGTTTTACATCGATCTTTTCATAAGCAAATTCTCCGTTTGCAAAGTTATCCATGCCTTTGGTGTACAAAAACCAGAAAATTGGAAACCTTGACCCCACAGGAATTTTCTGACGGGACATAAGAATGTACTGCTCTCCATATGCATAGCGGAATCCAAACTGAACTTCGGTAAGGTTGAACATTTCCATAGGACGATCCCGAAAGCGGTATGTATAAGCAGGAGCAGAATGTATGTTGGCCAAGGCAATTTGGGCTTTCATGTACCGGAATGGACTATATCCAAAGGCTATTTTATTTGTTCGGTTCATGTCCATTATGCTTAACATGAAGCTACGTATGGATTCACTACTGTATTGTGCCAGATCATAGGGGAAAACTACAGCCCCGGCCTCCTCCAGATCCCGGCCATGCATTATACTGAGATGGTTGTCGGGATTTCCATTAATAAAATAGGCGCCATCTAATCCATATTTAAATCTTTTATCCCGCAGGCCATATCCGACATAGCTTCGTAGAAAATATTTCCTGGAGAACTTTTCATTGGTATGAAACCCTAGGCCTATACGATTTCCTTCCACTACGTTGTAGTTCAGAATCCTATTTAAGTCGAAATTGACCTTACCTACCGGGATATAGCCAAAATAAATTCGTTCTCCCAGACGTAGCAGGGTCTCAACTTTTTTGTCTCTTCCAAGGGAATCATACGCAGTATAGGCCTCTTCTTCTGACTCGGAGAGTGGAATTTGTCTTACCTGAACCCAAAAGCTGTCAGGTTTTTCATTTACCTCCGGCTCATAGTATCGTATGTTTTCATTGAAGTCTTTTCGCCGGAACTTCTTTTCCTCAGAATTTCTAAAGTTGTAATATGTTT
This sequence comes from Cytophagaceae bacterium, assembly GCA_046313675.1. Lineage (GTDB taxonomy): Bacteria > Bacteroidota > Bacteroidia > Cytophagales > Cytophagaceae > JBKBXU01. The sequence continues at coordinate 4,652 of JBKBXU010000101.1, read as the reverse complement.
TACCCTGAACGGTGAATACCATAGGGCGTGGACGTTTTTTCTGAAAAATTGCAGTAGTTGTAGTGGCTTCAGGAATCCAATTTTCATTTTTAAGATCGTATTGTTGAGCCAGTTCCAGGTATAGATTTCCCTCTATTGCATCACCAAGAATGGCATATTTTACAGCATAATTTCTTGAGTCAATATATAGAAAGCCTTTCATATGGCTTATAAGTTTCCTGGGTTTCGGATTAAACTGTACTATAAATAAGGTATCGTTCCCTGTTTGCAATTCATACATTATGTTGAAATTGTACCGTTTGAATGGATTGGCTGCCAAGGGGCTCACATAAGGGTCTGAGGCCAGGTTTACATAATTTTCATAAACACTTGTATATTGAAGAGGTATGGCGTAAGCGTATAAGCTTGGGACATTTAATCCGGTGGAGCGGGTGCCGGTTATTTCTTCATATTGATTTAATCGGTTTAAATGCTTCTTTTTACTTGCTGATTCAACCAGGAACAGGTGGTCTTTTTTTCTTCCTCGTAAGGGAATGGAAAAAAATGAGAGTGCTTTCTGGAATATGCTGCTGTCCGGTGGTTTTGGAACATTGGTAGAAGAAACAAGGTACTTACTGTAGATGTCGGCTTCATAGACCTGGTTCTGGGGAGTATTTTCTGGTTTATTTTTTAGAACCTTGCGGATTAATCGTTCGGTTTCTGGATTTGTTGACCTCAAATCATCGGGGATGGGTTTTCTGTTTAAGTAAAAATCAGTGGGGGTGTGGATAGTGTCGTTAAGGTTGAAATTTAGGTTTAGATCATCACTTGCCAGTGGGTGAATAAACCTGATGGAACGTAAAGTATCATCTATGCTTACTTTAAAATTACCTTCAATATCTGAAAAGTAAAATTCCTGACCACCGTTTATTTCAAGAAGGGTAAAAGGGAATGGGGTAAGGGAGGTGGAGTCCAATACCTGGCCATGAATAAGTTGCTGTCCATATGCTTGTCCATTCCCAAAAAATAAAAGGGTAAGGTATATGTATATGAAAAGCCGGCAGATCACCTGAATTAGTATAAATTGAATTTGTAATAGAAAACAAAGTTACGTTATTCCTGAGAGTTTAAAAGCTTTTTTAGCTTAGATAAAGCCGCTGTATTGTTCCCTTCAAGAATTGTCCTTGACAAACTTTCCTTTTCTCTCGTGGTCAAATGCCAACTGAGGGCTGCACGTTCAGGATTTTTTGTAAGTTCTTCCGGGTCAATATTTTTCTCTATAATTTTGTCCCAATATTTTGGTTTCGGTATGTATTGAAACTCTACTATGTCAAGACTTCCTCCAAACCAGGCCTGAGCATATTTTAAATAATTATCGTTGTTGAAATCCTGAAGGTAGTCCCAATTGTTATAAAGACTTCCTATAGGTGCCATCCATTTTGAGAATATTGAGGGTTCTTTCCTTTCTTCAATAGGCACTTCTTTTTCTGAATCGCGGATAGCTACAATAACTACTCCGCTGGTATTTTCTTTTATCCAGTCTTTGAATACATACAGAAACCTGGCGGCATCGCGTATGCCAAAATTGTCAGAGATGCCCGCATCCATAATTTCCATTCTGGGATTGCTTGGGAGTTCGATGTTCGGAGTAATATAGGGGAAGGTTGCACTCATCCGCAAAGCTGTGAGGAAATGCAGGTTATCCGAATCATGATCTTTAAAGAAACGTCTAAATTCTATACCTCTGATTTTCTGGTTAATTAACTGGCTCTCTCGCATACTTGTGGGAGCACTCATGTAAGAGGTGTTTTGTGAGGATATGTATAACTTCCTGCCGTCATTAATGATGGTAGGCGACATGACCACCATAGGTATAATTCCGTCTTTTTCCGGCTGATGGTAGTCACGAAGTTTCTTATTCAGAATGTTGCCTGTATTGATGTTAAGCTTTTGCTCGAAGGCATATCCCCGGTCTTTTATGTAACTGTATTCGCCATCATTAAACTTTTGGAAACGAACGAAGAAATCGTTGACAACCATGCTAAAGATGATTGGGTTAAGCACATCTTTAGAAATGTTCTCCAAATGAGTTTTGTCATAAAGGTTAATATCCTCGCCCAGGTGCTTTTTCAGGTACAATTCCCTGTAGTAGCTGGCTCCGATCAGGCCTCCGGAGGCGCCGGTAATAAGTGTGCTGTGCTTAAAAAGATTACCATTCAAACTACTGTCGGCATATTGAAGGGTGCGGGTTGTCCACACCGCTGCCCTTTGTCCTCCGCCACTCACACACAGTAAAATCATTTTAGGTTTTTCATTATCGTCAAACCTTGATTTCCAGTTTTCCAGGATCTGTATAGTTTCCTGATAGTCCGATTGAACCATGGCAGGGGTGCTGTATTCCCTGATTTTTTCAAGGCTGTATTCTTTGGGAGGTTTAAGATAATCCAAGCCGAAAGCCTGATAATGCATGCTTATTACCTCATTCTTTACCAGAAAGTTAAGTGCTATGAGTAAAATAATAATTGAAGTGATAGCCCAACCCCTGAGCCAATAGGAAAATGCTCCGATAAACATAATGAAAATGGAGAATAAAAGAAGTCCACTGGCACCCGCAGGTATTTGAAAATGAGGCAACTCCCTGAATGCACCTAAAGTAATTATTACAAGTACTATAATAATTTCAACAAATACCGCATTGAGGTGATTTTGGTCAAATACTTTTAACAGTAGGTTTTTGTCATAATTCGTATACTCAGGTACTTTTTTTATGTGGTATGGAAGACAAAGATAGCTGGTAACCACACGTTTGTTTTTCTTGATGTTCTTAAATTTTTTCATGACATTCACGCGTGTCATGGTATTTTGTTTAAGCTTTTGGTTTAGGTTACTAGCAAGGATTTTGAAAATATCTTTGTTGGTTGACCAGAAATAACTGAAAAATACAAAAGCAACAAGGGTAATGCCACCAAGGAATGCTAAAATTTCCAGAAAGATGAGTTGAGGAGATTGAAAACCGCTGCTTGACTGGAATTTTATAATACTTATGACGTATACGATGATAAACAGAAGGGGAATTATACTGTTATTTATACAGAATTGCGTAAATGGCCGAGAAACTGTCCCCAAAAAGCTAAACCTATAACTGTCCAGTATATAAGTGGTGATGTGAAATGCCATGATAAAGATTCCAACAGCAATGCCCAGGATAAGAAAACCTTTGGGATTGATTTCATCCATATATTCAGGATCGAGGAATAAGTAAGGAATGCCGAACATATTCCCTGCGTTCTGAGTAATAAATGCAAAGAGAATCAGCCATATCAGAAGGAAAATCTGATTTTTTTTGAAGTGATTGACTAAGAGTTGAAAAGGGAAAGAGTAGTACACAGCATCTACTACCTTCTTAATTTTACCTAACCTTTTCATTTTAGCTTTAATCAAAATATAACAATTATAGGAATATATACGACAAATTTAAATGTATGAATAATAACTGGAGAAATATTTTTTTAGTATTTGATTTTCCTAAATTTGTAAATCTATAATTTGAGAATGGAAAACATTAGAAATTTTTGCATCATTGCTCACATCGACCACGGAAAAAGTACCCTTGCTGATCGATTGCTTGAGTTTACCCAAACAGTAACACAGCGCCAAATGCAAAACCAGTTGCTGGATAACATGGATCTGGAGCGTGAACGAGGTATTACTATCAAAAGCCATGCCATCCAGATGAATTATCTGTATAAAGGGCAGCCTTATGTATTTAACCTCATTGATACTCCCGGGCACGTAGATTTTTCTTACGAGGTTTCCCGTTCCATTGCTGCCTGTGAGGGAGCTTTGTTGATTGTAGATGCCTCTCAGGGAATTGAAGCTCAAACTATATCTAATTTATACCTTGCCATAGAACACAATCTGGAAATTATTCCGGTTCTTAATAAAATTGATTTGCCGGGTGCCATGCCGGAAGAGGTGAAAGATGAGATTGTCGATCTTATAGGGTGTGACAGAGATAGTATTATTCATGCCAGTGGGAAGGAAGGTATAGGGATTGAAGATATTCTTAATGCCATTGTGGAGAGAGTGCCTGCACCAAAAGGAGATGTAGATGCTCCTTTACAAGCGCTGATTTTTGATTCACAGTTCAATTCCTACAGAGGAATTGAGGTTATTTTTCGGATTTTCAACGGAACTATACGAAAAGGGGATAAAATCAAATTCGGCAGTACGGGAAAGGAATACGGTGCAGATGAAATAGGAGTGCTGAGATTGACTCAGGAACCTAAGGATGTACTTCAAGCCGGCAACGTAGGTTACCTCATTTCAGGTATTAAACAGGCAAAGGAAGTAAAGGTAGGAGATACCATTACCCATACCCATAAACCCGCTGAAATGATCCAGGGGTTCTCAGAAGTAAAACCCATGGTTTTTGCGGGTATATATCCTGTAGAAACCAGTGAATTTGAGGATCTTAGGGAGGCTATGGAAAAGCTTCAGTTGAATGATGCTTCCCTGGTGTGGGAACCAGAAACATCCGCCGCTTTGGGCTTTGGTTTCAGGTGTGGATTTCTTGGAATGCTTCATATGGAAATTGTTCAGGAAAGGCTGGAACGGGAGTTTGACATGACCGTGATCACTACTGTGCCCTCGGTGCAGTTTCATCTTTATAC
>JBKBXU010000100.1:0-13799 GCA_046313675.1 Cytophagaceae bacterium | reverse complement strand
ATACCAAGATCAAGCAGGCTCATACACTGGCTTTACATTCTCGACCCTGGCATGATCTGTATCATCAAAAATGGTAAAGGCAAATTTTTTATCTTCCGGGAAGGTCATCCTTTTCATGGCAAACTCCTTCCGATCTACCGGTCCATCTACAGAGAATATTTTCCAAATGTTCACGATTATCTTCTGCGACACTCCCATTTTTATAGCTAACTTTTCCCCAAATTAAGATTGGAATGCAATGGTAAGACAGACCGATCTCTCATTTCTTTTTGTCTTGCTTTCTTTTAATCTAAAATATAATAATCAATCAAACGAGCAACTAACGCAAAGCAAAACGTTCACAAGCTTCTGGAGTCAGCAGGTTACGCAAGATATATTCTTTTCTCTCAGACTTGTTTCCTTCCTCTGTCTTTAATTCATTTCCGGCAATATTATCAAGCGTCTGCAACCGCAGGATCACAAGTGATAGAGATTACACAACCACATTCCGCTACCGCATCGTTATATTCTATGGCATAAATTATCGGTCTTGCGCCATCATTTAATTTTAGACTGACGCAACGAAACAACGGCTGCTCCTCAGTCCTATATATAGAGCAGCAAATGAACAAAATTTCTCTGAGTGCATGTTTTTCCATGCATTCGGATCATTAGGAACAGAGAGACTACGAGATCTGCAAATCTATAGCATAGTTTTCTGTCCATCGAATAATTTAACAAGGGGATATCTAATTTGCCCAAAGAGTGGCTCATGGTCCCTAACCTAAACACTCTCGCCTGAAAAATCGAGTAACTCTAAGCATAAGATTCCAAAAACTCCACTATTTTGCTTATGTCCCTTTTTCTGATCTTAGAATATATAGGCAAATTTATTATATGGTCGCAGACTTCTTCTGCAACGGGGCAAATGCCTTTTTGATAATTAACTTTATCCCAGCCGTCAGAATTAGGATGCACAGGGGATAAGAACCAATCCCCTAATTCTATACATCTCTTTCTTGCCTCGAGAAGAACTTTCTTTTTGTTTCTTACGAGAAGAGGATATCTCAAGAAAACCGGTTCGTTGCCCTCGACCTTTTTAACAGTTCTGAAGCCTTTCTGCTTTAGAATGATTTCATATAGTGAAGTAAGATGTCTCCTTTGTTCAATCGTTTTGTCAATTTCTGCAAGCTTTCTTTCTAGCAAAGCCTTCTGCCATGTCGACATCCTTTTTTTATATCCGTCTGGCATTCTGCATTCTAGTTCCTCTGGCAAAGATGAACCAATAGTCATTCCCACTTTTGAAAGCGCTCTATATGTATTCTGTGCAAACCAGAAAAGAGAAGGCCTGGAGAACATCAAATAGGCAAGGTACTGAAGCCTTAACATTATATTCTCTCTGACGGCAGGTTTCTGAAATTCTAGAACGATTTTTTCCATATTATCTCTTATCACAGAATTGTTTACTACTGCCCATCCGCCGAGTCCTGTGGTTACAGGCTTGGACCACTGAGAAGAAAAAAATGCTGCATCTCCAAACGATCCAACATACTTGCCTTTATATTTTGACCCTAATGCATGACATGAATCTTCAATTACAAAAAGGTTGTGCTTTTTAGCTATATATAGGATTTTATCCATATCAGCAGGAATACCAAAAGTGTGCTGGGCAATTATTGCTTTTGTTTTTTCTGTTATCTTTTCTTCTATTAGTTGTGGATCAATATTAAATGTTTCTGAATTTATATCGACATAAACAGGTTTAGCACCGAGATAAATAATTGCATTCGGCACAACAACACAGGTGAAGCCAGGGAGAATAATCTCATCTCTTGCTTTAACTCCTATAGCCTTTAATATGGCATAAAGGGCAACTCGGCCTTTGAAAAAGGCATAGATATTTCCCGTGTTTAAATTAGCACAATTGGTTTTCATCTTATTTTTGAAGTCAATAATCTAATAAGTCCACAAATAGACCCTGCACCATATGAGAAATGCAAGGTCATAAATGAAAGTATTAGTAGGATAAAGTATTTAAATCCATATTTCAAAGACAGCTTGAAAGAAAAAAACATATTTAATGATAAATAACTTAAAGCTACAAATATAAATAGGTAAATTAATGGATTGAAGACTATCGAAAATATTATGCCTCCACTTAAAGATAGAACAAATAAAAATGGAATCAAGTGTCTAACCGAAAATGGAAGTTTTGCAAATCTCAAACTATATAACACCCAAAAGCCATTCCAGAAGTTGTTTTTTGCAAAAACTTTAAGTGTAGGTCGCGCATGATAATAACTTATGATATCAGGGACAAGAAGTATTTTACCCCCCGCATTTTTTAATCTGATATTGAATTCAATATCCTGGTTTCTTACAAGATTTTCATTAAACAAGCCAATTTTTTCAAATACGCTTTTTTTATAACATCCAAATGGCACTGTATCAACATATTTAGGCTCTCTTGAACCAATTCTGAAATATGCATTTCCAACTCCAAATGGATTCGAAAGGGCAATAGCTATTGATTGTGCAATTTGTGTGGTATCTCCTGGCAATGTTCTCGATATTCCTCCTACATTGTCAGCATCATATTCCTTAAGATATTTAACACATTTTGAAATATAGTCTTTTTCGTAGGTATTGTGCGCATCCATCCGTACTATAATATCGCCTCTTGCATTGATGATACCGATATTGAGCGCAAAGGGAACTGTTCTCTGGGGGTTATCGAAAAGTTTTATGTTAGGAAAAATCTTAGTGTATTTTTTTATAATTTCTTTTGTGCCGTCTTCGCTTAACCCATCAACGGCGATGATTTCTAATTTATCTTTTGGATAATCATTCGCGATGATTGAATCGAGGCATTGACCGATAAAGCTCTCCTCATTCCTGCAAGGTATGATAACTGATACTCGCGGAAATTCATTCATGGTGTGATTCTTTTGTTTATTCCCGAAGATTCAACTTGAATCATTATGCTTTTGAAAACTCCCTTGCTTGTATTCATAAAACCGATATACCAAGTAACCGCTCATATATCTCCCGCATAAATGGGCGATCATCCAGACGCACGACAAGACACATCTTGCCCTGAGGGGTCTTAGGGATCTCAGCGACCTCCACAACGTCCAGCGTAAACTCTCCGACTCTCTCTTTAATATCCGCACACACTGCCTCTGCATGGGATGAAGAATATCCAGATCCCGGTCGCACAAGGAGAAAAGCGTGGCCGGGTTTATCTTGCACGATCTGAGCAGAGTGAATAGTCGGACTTCTTTTCATAGCAGTCGAAAGCCTTCCGATCTTTCTGCCATCAACTGTTATTAGGTAATCATCTACACGTCCTATTAGGTCTGTAATTATTGGATTTGAATTTCCGCATGGACAATCCTGTTCCTCAGCCCAGGCGGCATAGTCTCCTGTGCGGTAACGAATTAATGGCATGGCATCGTTAAGTAAGCTTGTTGCTACCATTTCCCCCACTTCTCCAGGTCTGCAAGGGGTCCCGTCCTCCCGCAAGGTTTCGATGATTCCAAACCTAGGGATCACATGCATCCGTCCATAACTGCACTCCATTGCCGCCGCAACTCCTTCGCTTTGCCCGTACTGGTCAAAGCACTTGCACTGGAAAAAGGTTTCTATACTTTGCCTCATTTCTGGTAAGAGTGTATCACCACTTACGATAACACACCGGAGAGGACATGGCTTAATTCCCAATTTTAATGCGTTATCTGCTAAGGCTGCAATCGCTGAACCATATCCAGTCATCCATTCGCTTTCATAAGTCCTCAGTGCTTCCACATAGTAAGGAGTCGTTTTCACAGAGATATGATAGCTTGAAAGGTACAACTGTTTCCATCTCTTGTTGAAACGCCAATATGGAGGATGTTGAGTATCGCCTTTCAAAATAGCACGTCCTCCCATCATCGCACGAGGTATCTCTTGTGCTACACCAGCAGCATTTCTTATCATTACCTCCACTATGGCCCAATATTTTTGAAGCATTTCTTTTGGCCAATAGATTCTCAAAGAGGTTCCTGTTGTTCCGCTTGTCTTCTCAACCCATAAAGATTTAGGATTATAATTTTCAGCGATAAAAGCTTGCTCATTTTGTCGAATCAACTGTTTTTCAAGAATAGGTAACAGATATAAATCAGATTTTGATCTGACGTTTTCCCAATTTATACCCTTCCAGTTATTTCGGTAATAAGGGATATGTCTTGAAGCTAATTCAACTATATATTGCAAACGACGATTTTCCCATTCTTCAATAGAAGAGCGCGACCAACTTTTCCATTCTTTTATTTCTTCCTTATATTTTTTATAAAAAGGACCATAATACATCTTATCTAAATATCTGGCATAAAGGCTGAGTGAAGCCTCTTGCAGACGCACAGGCAGTCTCCAGTATAGCTCCATTTTCCAATCATGCGCCATTATACTTATCTCCACTTCCATGATGTATAAAATTTATTTCCCTTTCTGATTTAAGGAATTTCAATGATCGCTCCCTCAAAGACCGGAGCCAAATAAAAAATCATGGATAATTCTGACAGTGATCAAACTAATGAAGTGCATCACGTTGATAAAGGTCCCGTGCCTCGCTTTCTCGATGATCTAATGCAACCCTTGTTGATCGAACAGTTCGCACTGTTCTAAATTACCGAATTCATCTTCCATGAATGGCGTTATCTCACTGTGTCCAAAACCCAAGACTCCTCTCAATTTCTTAAATTTTCTTATTGCGGTAGCACGACCTTCTGCCGAAAAAATCTGCCAACATGCACGATATACCGGTAGCGCTATTCCTTAATATGTTGGAACGCCTGTAAAGCTCCTTGCAGCATTTGGCAATATTCAAGACCAGTTTCATAATCACAGAGTAAGGCAAGATGAACTCTTTCATCTTTTAGATGATCTAAAGATACGCTGCGGAAAGCGGCATATAACTGATTGTCCATATAGGGGTAAATAGGTTACAAAACCAGCGCACCTGATCAAGACGTGGACGAGAACGGCGATGAACTTTATAATCTATTTGATGGTCGAGATAGATATCCAGAATTAACTGTTGATGTATTTGTTCAAATGAGTCATACTATTCAACGAAAAGCGCAGTACAGTTATTCTGGACTGGTCTATAGCTCGATCGCTTCATCGGGTATTTTTTTAACTTAAACCTTCTCTGAATCTGAGTTCTCTTTTGCTCTGCCTATCACCTGACGAATCGCATGGCGGTACCTTTAGCAAGCTTTCCCTTATTATCAAGCAAACGGATCGCTTGTAACAGGGCTGTAGAAAATTTTTCAATATCAATGTCGATACTTACTTTTTTATACATCAATTGATTTTACTTAATTAATTTCAATCGTTTTTCAAAGAGTATTAATTGGTATATCTTTAAAACTAATTAACCTAGCACCAGAATTCAAGATGATTTTTTTAAACTCATCACTTAAAAGAGCCTGCAATTCTACTTCCCTTTCATAGACATACTCTCCTAATGGGTTGTTATTTCCATCACAATATCCTGGATGTACTACAAGTTCGAGTACACCATGTGGTAAGTTCCTGAAAATATCGTTGAGCCTTTCAAGGGCTGTCTTATGAACAAGACCAACCTTTATCAATGAATCGTATTTATCTGTAACATGGAATCCATCAAGCTTCCATAACAACTTATTGAAAGCTAGGTAAAGAGATATCATAAATTTTTTTGGACTTAGTAGACGGGTATAATCAAACTTTCTTGGGCTGTATGTTCGAACTGCCATAATTCCATACTTTTTAGCCAGTCTTTTGATGATCCCAGAAAAAAACGGATATTTTAAAAGCGATTCGTGGGAATCTACGTGATCCGGCTGTATTTCAATATCAATTAACCGTTTGATTTGAGCATCCAGTTCGATCTCAATTTCTTGCCTTGAAACCTTCCCCAATTTCGTCTTCCTAAGCAATCGAGATAAATCAAAAAAATTTCCTCTCTCGTCGACAAGGGTTGGAATTTTATACGGCTCTGTTATGGGAGTACCAACAGTTAAGTTAAAATGAACACCGATCCCTATCCTATCCTTTAAATTCACTATGTCTTTATAATCCGGCATGTTTGACATAACTGATGTACTGGTTAATATTCCGACACCAAATAGCTCATAAATTGCTTTATTTACCCCTTTAGTGATTCCAAAATCATCTGCGTTTATTATTACCTTTGATTTATTACTGGCCCGCTTATAAGGTATTTTTTTCTTTAATTCCATGCAATACCATCCTAAGAATCATTAAGTAACTTTTTATATAAGTTTAGCAGTTTTTCTTCCTCTATACTCCAATTATATTTTTCAAAAACTAACTTTTTTCCATTATTACCCATTTTAATTACCTTTTCAGGATTATTCAATAACAGCTTTATTGCTTTCACATATTCATCAATATTATTTGGTTCCACAGCAATTGCACAATTTTGTCCATGTACGAACTGCCTGGTCGGTGGTAGATCAGATAAAACTACGGGTAATCCGCATCCCATAAATTCAAACAGTTTTAAAGGAATATTTTTAAAAAATTTCTTGTAAGGTGGAAGGGGAATAATACCTATTTTAGCATTATTTAAATATTCAGATACATTAAGATAATCAGTATATGGCAAAAAGTCAAAATTAGACAGCAATTTCCTTCTCACAATCTCATGAGATGCCCATGATAAGACTGATTTATCATAAGTAACAATTCCCCATATATTTTTAATATTTTCTGCATTTAACCTCTCGACTATATTCATCATTACTTCAAAATGATATTTTGGTAGGGAACCATGATAAAATAGATCATATTTGCGCTCTTGCCATGGCAAATCATTTTTATCCTGTTTAAAAAAATCTAATGTGGGGAAATTGAAAATCACAACATTATTTTTATGCTTAAAGTCACTCGCAACACAGTTATCATTAGGTATAATAGCGTCGAAAAATTTTATAGCTGTATGTTCTAGTAAATACACAAAAATAGATAGAATTTTTCTTAATATTTTTGGTATATATGTTTTTATCAACATATATTCTGGATATGCCTCATGTATATCGTAAATAACTTTTGACCTTGTTAATATTTTCAAGATTACCGCCCATGGAACAAAATCTAAATCATGAAAATGATATATATCTGCTTTTTCTTTCAAAGCTCTAATGAAAATATGATAATTTGTTATAAAAAATCGACTTAATCTACTTTTCGGAGATTTGACCCCGATCAGTTTAATTCCATGGATTATTTCATCTTTATCGAAAAGACCTATAATAGCAGTTTCATATCCAGCCTTTGCAATCGATCTGCCTTGTTTATAAAATGACCGAGGATCTAACGATTTGACTTTATGGATAATATAGACTCTACCCTTCATCTTAAACTATTAACCCCTGCATAATAATTCATACTCTTGGAGGAGTGCCCAAATAGACTACATAATTTTAACGGGCTTTTAAGAATTAGTATATTGCCAAAGGTAAAATAAGGGATATTTATATGCCTAAAACAAAAATAATTAAAACCATGCAATAAACTTTTAAGAAGTTTGAATGAAACTCTAGTATGTAATTCTGTAAATTGACCTGATAGGTTCTTCTCGACAACAAATCCATCTCTCCTGAATCTTTCAATCAACCATCGGATATTTGTCTCTCTTACTAAAAGTGTACCATTTGAACTAATATCTAAATACTCAATGCCAGCAGGGGTCATTGTCCCTTTTTGTCTTTTCTTATAATTTGTCCCAGCTTTCGTAGAATGGTAGAGTGAAGAGAATGCATATTGCTTTCACTAATAGCAATTGTTCCTCCATGTTTTAGGCAACAAGAAAGTTCAGATATCGCTTTTTCCAAATCAGGAATATGCACCAATAACCTGCATAAGATATAGTCGAAAGTATTGTCTTTAAATGGAAGGACTGTAATATCGGCATGTGAATTTGAATTCTCCCCTCAATCCTTTGGATTCAATATTTACTTTCGTCATTTCCAGCACACTTTCAGAAAAATCAACTGCTTCGACATAGAATCCGCGATTTGCTAAACGGTTTGAATAGGCACAAGTTCCACATCCTGCATGTAGAAATGTGGAATTCTTTTCGGCATTCAGAACATATATTATATAATCAAAAGCTTTTTCAAAGAACTTTTCATTCTCGCCAGAGTGGTAGACTTTTTTCCATTGATGGTGAACATGAGCTACCTGAAGTGTTTCTTCTACCATTTTTGATTTCATCTCATTTATATCTAATAAACCCATTTTATTTATTTTATTTAAATATTTAGCGAAATAAGACCTTTTAAGTTCATTTAAAATAGTTAGTTTTTAAATTTATTATTATCTATTAGGTTTTTGAGTATTTTATATAATTTAAATACATTCTTTTTAACATCAAATCTTTCATATATCAGTTCTTTCGCGTTTTTAATGCATGCTTTTCTTAGGTCTTTATCTTCTATCATGCGAATAATTGCCTCTACAAGTTTTTCGACATTTTTAACAGGGACGGAAAGGCCTGTTACTCCATCCTCTAACACCTCAGGAATACCTCCAACATTTGTAGCCACGACAGGAAGCCCGACAGCCATAGCTTCCATTACAACATTTGGTAATCCCTCAGCCCATGTTGGGAAAACCAACAGTTCCGATATTTTCATATGATATGCTACTTCTTTGTATGGAATCATGCCTTTAAAAATTACTCTATTTATTATCCCCTCCTTATCAAACTTTGTTACAAGGTTTTCTTTTTCAATTTCTTCGCCAATCAGCATCAAATCAATATCTGGATATTTTTTTGCAATTCTGCAAAAGGTATCTGCAAGCTCATAAATTCCTTTATCATAAATAAGCCTTCCGACAAATAAGATATATCTTCTTTCCGCATTTAATCCCAATCTTTTAAGCAAATCACTCCTGGGAGGCAACTCTCGAAAATTTGACACATCAATCCCTTTATAAAAGGTCTTTACATTGAGTGGTTTGGCAGAGTACTGCCTGATTTTATTTTCTAAGTCCTTACTTTCTGTAAAAATAATATTGCTTTCTTCTATAGATTTTCTTAAGAGATAATAATTAATCCGATTGTATTTAGCGAAGTCATTGACATCAGAGCCTATTGCCCAGAAACCACATGGTAATTTGAAGGATTTTGCTAAGCGAACAACTGCAATACCTTCTGGTATAGCATTGTAACCAAGTATCAAGTCAATTTTTCTTGTTTTAATTAGTTTCCTTAATAAATTAGACAAAGATAGGTGCATTAAGATACCATTAATACCTTCATAATTTAGACCACGAAGAGATATGAAGTATGGCCTTATAATTTCCATCCCGTTTTCCTTACTATTCATTGGGTCAAGATACCATTTAGACCATCTTCTATTAATTTTAGTCAGAAATCTTGGTATATAGGGTCTCGGTGTAATTATAATTAACTCGCTTATCTTTGGAGCCAATTCTTTCATTAAATTAGCAAAGAAAATTGCTGATGTTGGATGCCTCTTACAGGGAAACATTTGTGATATTACCAGTATTTTCATTAATATCCTATGCACTCTTTCCAGCAGCAACTAACAACTAATTACTCGCGCATTTTCAAAACCTTTGCTGGCACTCCTCCTACAATCGTATATGGTGGTACATCCTTTGTTACAACCGCCCCAGCTCCGATAATTGCATTTCTACCGATGCGAACACCCGGAAGGATTATTACGCGATAACCTATCCAGACATTGTCCTCTATAATAACGGGTTTTTTTACAAAACCCTCATAAGTTTCCCTGGTATAGTTATGGTTTTGCGTACAAATAATCACATCCGGTGCCATCATTACGTTATTGCCTATTATTGTGCCTGAACCAATACGGCAATTCTCACCGAGTCCAGAATTGTCACCTATTATCAGATTATGTCCAAATCTAGCGCGATTCTGAATGTTTACATTTCTTCCACAACTTTTAACAATCCCTTTGGCGCATATATACCTTACCCATTTACACCACCTGAAAATTACAGGGTCAGAGTTTGGCAACCATCGGGGTCCAATATTATACAAAATATAGCAAAAATATGCTAATAATTTTCTCAATTGTTTCATCTGATGACCGTAAACTACAAATTAATTATTTTAATTTTATGGTCATATAAGTATCAAAGAGTATCACATTTAATTCAATCTCATTATATTAGATTTTAAGGCGCACAGTCTTTCATTTTTGCAACGTGTCTACTTAATGAGAAAAAGACATTTTGTATGTATCTGTTTCGATAGTATTTTTAAACATTAATATCATCATAAAGAGCAGCCAGAAGGATTTTGTCAGAAAAGTACCAAGGAAAAAGCTCGATATGAGTATCGACCAAAAAGCTGCTTTCAGCATGATTGCATCATTGTTATGCTGGATAAAAAAAGATTTTATTGCATTATAATGCTTAATTAATCCTGAAATAAATAGAATAAAACCAACAAATCCAAGCTCTACTAAAATTTGTAAATATATATTGTGTGACCCTCTATAAATTGTGTGAGAAAAGGGTGTAAAATGGGCAAATTCACTATAGACGATAACAAAATTGTTCAGTCCTGCACCAATTAACCAGTAGTGAGCAAACATCTTTAATCCATAATACCAGATAGTTGTTCTTCCAGCGCCGCCCCCTTCTAAGGCAGTGTCCCATCTTTCAAGAAGAAAAGACCAAGGGACAAAAGGCATTAGGATAATTGAAGCTCCTAAAAATATAGTTACCATCCAGAGTTTATTTTTGGTGTAAAAAGTGTATATTACAATTATAGCAACAAGTCCAAGAGTCCCCCCCCTTGATCCTGTGAGAAGTATCCCGCTAATAATGAAGCCAAACATAACAATTAAAATAGCTTTTAAAGCTTTCTTTCTTTGATTTAATACTCTTTCAATACAGATTGAAGCCGGTAGAAGAAGACTGAATGCAAACATATTCGGATCTGAAGTACGTTCTTCACTGATATTTAATGATACCCTCGTTTCACCTAAGTTCATAAATACGTATATGTAAATAGTGTATATGGCAGATAGAAAGCCACCAGCTACGATATACCATTTAAGTGTATCAAAGTCGGTTCCTCTGATCTTATATGACGAAGCTATTAAATAAAGACTCAATAATCCAATTGCTGTTGGTAATATCGATCTAACGGGATAAGGGTTATATGCCCACACTATAGATAAGATCGCATAGATTATTAGTATCAGCCAATATATTGATGGGGTAGATAGTTTTTTTAACTTTTTTTCAAATAGGCCTTTCAGCAATAATACAATTATAGTTAAAATTCCGAGGAACTTTGTAATTGTTGGACCGGTGGCACCAGAAATTGATAGAACGTTATCAAAGGGGAGAAGCAATACATAAAATCCAAAAGGAAAAATAAACGGTTTTTCGATAGATAGATAAATAAATATAGGAATAAGTAATATTACAAAATATATCCACTTCCTATTTGTTATTCCAATCGCTATTAACACTGTAGCTAATAGTACAATTAAAATCCAAAACCATTTTTTTTGAACGTATGATTTAATTTCCTCGATTATAATAATATCCACTTAATATATTTTCAATAACTATTTTTATTTGCAAGGTGGTTTACAATTTGAGGGGCTGTTTTAAATTTCAATTTAATACCTGCTTGTCTCGCTTCCTGTAGTAAACAATTAATGTTTGAAAGAATTATTTTAAGATTAGTATCCGGCAATAAATCATCATGAAATGACCATGATAATATAACAGGATTTACTTCTTGTTTTGAACGCATTAAATGTTGCCTTATAAATTTTCTAACAAGAAATAAAGGGTATGAATACATATTAATTAAGTTACACTATCCTAACATTGAGGATATTTTCCCCATGGCATTTTTAAAAAGACGCCAAAACCAACGAATCATCGGTAAAGATCTAGAGAGTATAAGCAGTAAATGAATTTTTAACGGCACTTCGGAAAGAAGGCCATTCTGAATGAAATGGTTGAGAATCTCTGTTGCCTCGTTTTTTTTTCCATGCTTTGCAAGCGACTCTAACTTTTCAAAAGCAAGAAGAACTAATAATTCACTTAGTATATGTTTTTTAGATTCAGGACAAAAGCCGAGTAAATCAAATGGATCTAATATATATGGGGAGATCGGTTCGGGAATGTTTTTTTTGCCATAACATAAAAATGACGCTTCCTGATGATAAATTGCTTGTGGCTCAGGCATTATGCCAATTCTTTCATTGAAGAGAAGCTTGAGAAATAAATAGCGATCTTCACCCATAAGACATTTATACCTATCAAAAAAACCACCCCATTTTCTTACAATGTCGGTTCGCATTATGCCTGAGCATGTCCAAATAAAATTAAGTATTTTATATACCGAGATCACATCCGTTTCTTTTGTTATTTCATATACACCTTTTATTTCTTCAATCTCAACATTATTCCTTTCCATCTTGGGGTAACGTATGTATCCAGTCCATACAGCGGCAACATTAGCTTTTTCATCCTCAATCATTGAAAGTCCTGTTTCCAAAAAATTTGGCAGCCATTCGTCATCTGCATCTAAAAAAGCAATATATTTGCCCTTTGCGATAGCTAAGCCCGCATTTCTTGCTGCACCAGGTCCCCTATTTTCCTGCCTGATAAGAATAATCCTGGGGTCATCAAATTTAAGCACCCTTTCAGGGCCATCATCAGTAGATCCGTCGTCTACTACAATGATTTCAAGGGGCGGATAGGTTTGCGCCAGTACAGAAGACATTGCTCGTTCAATGTATTTCCCTTTATTATAAAGTGGAATAACGGCGGAAACGGTTGGATCCATAATCTTTACCTTTTAGGTTTACCACCTAATAGTAATCGTGTTCTTTCAAAATTGCTGATTATTTGAACATAAATATAAACTAAAAAAAATTGAACTTTCATTTTTGCACTTTTGAGGGTTTCAACTGGATAGATCCCTAAAATAATTCTGCCTGATAAACCAAGTATACTTTTTATACTTTTTAGTAATTCTTTAATGTATATTCGTAAAGAGCCTCTACAATACTGCTCATAACAACCTCCGGTTAGCCGCGTGTATCTTTTGTACAACTGACTTAAAGAATCTCTAGCGGGATGAGCAACACAGACATCATCAGCGTAAATTTGACTATATCCAGACGAAAATACTCTTCTTCCCCATTCATTGTCGCCCCCAGACTTTAGGGAATCATTAAATAAGCCAACTTTGTCAAATACACTCTTAAATGTAAAGACATTAGCGGTGGAGCCGAATCTTCTTTTCTCGAGATCCTCCTTTTGTTTAAAGTTTGTAATGCTGTCATAAAGTTCAACAGCATTCGGCTTGTCGGGCTTTCTAAAAAAGATATTTATTCTACCTGCGACTAATCCACAATTATGTGTTTGTAATAAATTTTTTACTCCTTTTTCTATCCAATTAGAGGCTGGGATACAATCTGAATCTGTGAAAGCAATAACCTCTCCCATGGCATTTTTAATGCCCTTATTTCGTGCAGCGTATGAACTCTGTTTTTCTTTTTCAGCTAATAACTTCACAGGATATTTTTTGATCACGGAGCACGTATCGTCTGTTGAACCATTATCTACAATAAGTATCTCATATCTGTTTTGAGGATATGTTTGATTCATTAGTGCTTCAATGCATTTTTCAATTCTGCCAGCATCATTATATACAGGAACAATAACAGAAACAAATGGCTCTAATGCTTCATTGGCAGCTTTTTTTACCATAAGCAGTTTTCCTTATTATGTCC
>JBKBXU010000099.1:0-13892 GCA_046313675.1 Cytophagaceae bacterium | reverse complement strand
ATGGCGCCCCTTACCTGCCCTCATTTTCCCTGATAATGGCGGAACCGTACACTACTTCTTTGATTTCTCTATTTATGATGTAGTCATAAAAATGCAAGCTTCCAATGCATCCCTCTATATACCTGCAGCAACAGATGGGTGGGTTTTCCGGATTGTATTGCTTCCTGCAAACTGGGCACGGACTTCCGAAAGCGTGGATTACAATGATTATCATGCCGTAAAAGAACGGTTTAATCTGCCTGATCTTCCAATACCTGCGAAACCAGGTTACAAAAAGAACTTTTAATAAAAAAACCGGCCTAGAGCCGGTTTTTTTATTGAATTCAAATAATCACCTCTGAATATATGGTCAACAGGTTACCGTCATTGCGAGGCTTTTCAAGGATGTGCCTGGCAAGCCGCGACAATCTGTTGGTATGAAAAACAAAGTTGGAAACAGGGATAAAGTCGGCAGATTGCCGCGTCGTCGTACCTCCTCCTCGCAATGACGTAAAGGTTAGCAGATTCCTCGTCGTACCTCCTCGGAATGACAGGTCGATTAATCCATAGTCCTCAGCAATTTAAAACTCAAAACTTAACATTTTTTTAACCAGTAACTTAATAACCAATAACCTATTCTCTTATCTCAACTTACGCCTTATTACTTATGCCTTACGCCTCAACTTAACCCTTAACACTATTTACCCAATAACGTAACCATCAACAGCTCTTCTTTAAATACAAAAATATCTTTCAATCATTCAAGAACTTAAACTTTTTTAAAAATATATAAACAGTAGCTAATACTCTGGGTTTGGAAGTAATTATCTAAACCAAACCGAAGATGAGAAAGGCTTTACTGATTATAGTATTATCCATTTTAAGCCATGCTTCCACACAATACCTGTATGGACAAATCAACTTTGTTTCCAGTGACTTAAAAAATACCCCCGGCCTTCATACACCTACCTCTCTTCAATTTGGCCCCGATGGCCGTTTATATGTCGCCCAACAGGATGGGCTTATAAGGGTTTACACCATCAAAAGAAATGCTTCAAACGACTATGAAGTGACCAATGAGGAACAAATCCTACTTGTACGGAGAATACCCAATCACTTTGACGATGGTTCTCCTCGACCGTTCAACCAATGGACGAACAAAAGACAAATAACAGGAATTCTGGTAGTCGGAACTGCCGAAAATCCCGTCTTATACGTAGGTTCCAGTGATCCCTGGATTGGAGGGCCAAGTGGAGATAAAAACCTATGCACCAACTCCGGAGTTATATCCCGCCTCACCTGGGATGGTGAAAAATGGAATAAAATAGACATAGTCAGAGGCTTGCCACGCTCAGAAGAAAACCACGCCAACAACGGCATGCAGTTGGACGAGCAAAGCAATAAGCTATTTGTTGCTGTAGGTGGGTTCACCAATGCCGGATCCCCCTCCTACAACTTTGCTTTTATTACAGAATATGCTCTTTCAGCGTGCATCTTATCCATCGACCTCAACATGATTGAGGCCATGCCTGTCAAAGGGCTGAACACAGACCATCCATATATTTATGATCTGCCTACACTTGACGACCCTACCCGCCCGAACAATCCCGATGGTACGGACGTGGGCGATCCTTGGGGAGGAAATGATGGATTAAACCAGGCAATAATAGACCCTAACGGCCCTGTTCAGGTTTTTGCAACCGGACTCAGAAACCCTTACGATGTGCTTATTACCAAAGACAGGCGCATGTACTCCGTTGACAATGGTGCCAACCAGGGATGGGGAGGACACCCTGAAAACGAAGGTTCTGATGGGAATGTGACCAACAATTATGTACCGGGAGAACCCGGCTCTCTGGGTCCGAGTGCCAATAAACCACAAGTGAACAACCTGGATGGTCTGCATTACATTGGCCACCTTGATGACTATACACCGGGCAGCTATTACGGTGGACACCCTTGTCCCATTCGGGCAAACCCCTCGGGTGCTTATATTTATACACATGACGGCCCAAATAATACAGGAACGGGGATATTCAGGACAGGAAATGACCCTGCCTACCCTCTTCCTGTCGACTGGCCTCCTGTGCCTTTACATATGGCAAACCCCATAGAAGGAGATTTCCAAAATCCGGGAACGGCAAACAGCCTCGCCCTACTGACCTTTAACATGTCAACAAATGGCCTATGCGAATATACTGCTTCAAATTTCAACGGAGCGTTGAAAGGAAATATATTGGCTGCCGGTTTTAATGGGCCAATTTTTAGAATAAAGCTTACGGAAGATGGCACAGATGTACTCAATGCAAAAGGGAATAACCGCCTGAACCAAGACCCTGTTTTTGCCAGTGGATTTGGCGAAAAACCTCTGGATGTAACCGCTCAGGGTGATAACGACATTTTTCCGGGAACAGTCTGGAGCGCCATTTATGGCGGAAAGAAAATCACCATTTTTGAACCCGATGAAATTCTTTGCGCCGGAAATTATGAAGAGAGTCTGGACGAAGACGGGGACTGTTATTCCAATGCGGACGAACTAGACAACAATACCGACCCTTGCTCCGCAGCCAGCAGGCCAGAAGACTTTAACGGAAACTGTATTTCCAATCTCCGCGATCCGGATGATGACAGCGACGGAATTTTAGATACGGAAGATGCCTTTGCCTGGGATGCCTCCAATGGAAAAGACACCTATCTCCCACTGAATTACTCCCTGCTCAATAACGATCCGGGAACCGGCTTCTTTGGCCTTGGATTTACAGGCCTTATGACCAATAAAACGACAGATTACCTGGACCTGTATTATGAGGAAAAACTAATCGCCGGTGGGGCAATCGGGGCTTTCAGCATAACGGATGTAAGCGAAGGCGATGCCCTCGGGTCATTAAATAACCAGGAATATGCATTCCAGTTTGGAATAAATGTTAGCGCTGAAACCGGCTCTTTTACGATAAAGTCACGCCTGCTGGGTTCCTTTTACGGAGGGAAAACTCCAACTGGTGAAATGTCTCAGGGCATATATATAGGGAACGGAGATCAGGACAATTATTTGAAAATTGCTATTCATGCCAACAATGGTGCCGGAGGTATTCAGATAGTGCATGAGAACAATGGGATACCTGAAGTTGAGATGTACGACATTGAAGGCGGAATCCCCTCCACCAACCTGGATTTAATGTTTACCATTGACCCTGTTCAGGGCACTGTTCAACCCAGGTATCGAAAAGATGGTGGAGATGTATACAAAGTTGGGCCGGAAATACAACTCACCAATAAGATTCTGGAATCCGTACAGGCTGAGCCTGCGCTGGCATTAGGCTTTATTGCCACATCGCGCGAAGGTGAAAGTTTTCAGGCAAACTGGGATTTTATAGACATTCAGCCCGATGCCACAGAAACACTTAGCCAATGGGAGATTATAGAATCTTCCGATGGAAGCACCTGTACTCACCGACACGAAAACGGTTTTGTAAAATCCGGAGATAAATTTTACCTGATTGGCGGCCGGGAACCAAAGCCGGTGGACATATACGACCCTGCAACCCAAACATGGAGTAAAGGACAAGAATCGCCTATAGAGCTACACCATTTTCAGGCAGTGGATTACAAAGGTAAAATCTATATAGCCGGTGCTTTTACCGGTGTCTATCCCGAAGAACCGCCTGTACCCAACATTTTTATTTATGACCCGGCAAAAAATACCTGGACAGAAGGGCCTGAAATTCCTTCTGACAGGCGCAGGGGATCTGCCGGTATGGTAGTCCGTAACAACAAAATCTACTTAATAAACGGCATTACCAACGGCCATACCTCCGGACATGTTTCCTGGTTTGATGAATTTAACCCGGAAACCGGAGAATGGAAAATCTTACCCGACGCACCTCGTGCAAGAGACCATTTCCATGCCGCCCTGGTGGATGATAAAATCATCGTAGCCAGCGGACGAAGATCGTCTTACCCTAATACCTTTGGCCTTACCGTAAGCGAAGTGGATGTGTATGATTTTGCTACAGGACAATGGACCACCATGCCAAACAATCTCCCCACGCCCCGTGCAGGAGCAACGGTTGCCGTAATCAACAAGGAGGTTTTGATAATCGGAGGTGAAAGCATGGCACAAATGAATGCCCACAATGAAACTGAAGCATTAGATACGGAAACATGGGAATGGAAGAATCTGGCACCTTTAAACATTGGAAGGCACGGCACCCAGGCAATTGTACATGAAGACGGTATTTATCTGGCAGCAGGAAATGCTATGCGCAGTGGAGGAGCTGAGCAAAATAACATGGAACGATACACCATCAGCCAGTCTGCCTCCATTAGCCTGGTCAGTGAACATACTTTCTACGATTTTGAAACCTTAACCGCAGGCCAAGAAAAGAAAGACACCATTAGATTATCAAACCCATCCTCCTCCCTAAATATTGTCATTCAGGAAATTGAATTATCGGGCACGAATGACAGTGAATTTTATTTAGAGGACATTAGTTTTCCGCTTAGCATTGCCCCGGGAACCCAGATAGAAATAATTCTGACCTTTAGCCCTCAAAGTCCCGGAAAAAAAGAAGCATCCATTGACATCGCCCATTCAGGCAACAACTCCCCTTTGCACATCAGCATCAAAGGTGAAGGACTTTCGGAAGATTCTGAAACTCCAACTCCCCCCTCTCCCGGATTGGCCTCTGTGAAAATTATTCAACCAGAAAATGGAGCGTCATATCAAAGTGGACAGGAAGTTACCATAGAAGCAGAACTCCGAAATTTTGACAAGGAAAGTTTCAGTTTTCTGGAAATTCTTTGCCCGGACAAGGGCTGGCGAAAACTAAAACTGGGCTACCATACCAACCAGATCTATAATGCCGGATACGATGTTACGGCCTCGGGAAACAATACCATGGAGATTGAATTTAAAGATTTGAAAGGCAATGCAAACTGGAGCAAAATCCAAATAAGGCCTCAGGGAATTCTATCTGCACCTGTAAGTTTTGGCGACTATATTTCTGTAGCAGAGCATCTAAACAATGGTTGGATGAAAATATCCATTCCGCTCAGCCACTTCCATGAAGATGCTGATTTCACCGCCATGTCTAAGCTGGAACTACCTTATAGCGTAAGTGCCGGAGAATTTAAAATAGGACTTCGGAAGGTACTCTTTTCAGGGGGAACAGAACCCTTCCTCTGGTTTGGAGGAGACAAAACAGACAATAGGCATGACGGCAACGGACAGGGTGGGCAACTTACAGCTACCCTGATAGAAGGCGACGAATCTCCACAGATATCAAAAATGGAGTTTTATGCCAACGACACACAAATCGGAGAAGCATTAGAAATGCCTTATTCAATGACATGGCTACCTCAAGAAGCCGGGGAATTTTTTATTTATTCCATAGCCTATCTGAACAGCGACGGCAGCATTATTTCAGATTCCGTTTCCGTAATTATTACGGGCTCTACTGAGTCCCTGGAATTATCCGCTGACACCCTCTATTTTGAAGAAATCAGTAAAGAACTTAGCATAGTAAATACAGGATCTTCGGACATTTCCATCTTGGAAGTCAACATTTCAGGCACAGATGCAGATGCATTTACACATAATTTCAGCCCTCCTCAACTAATACCGGCAGGTGAAACTATATTGGTTGAATTCAGCTATACAGGCGCAGGAGAAGGACAAAAGGAAGCCATTGCCGAAATACATCATTCGTCAAGCTCTTCTCCAATTATACTTGCTTTGATACGAAATGAAGGATCGCAGGAGCCACCACCGGGAGGAGGAGACGAAACGAATGCTTTAGTTAGAATAACCAAGCCTGAAAAAGGAAGCACCTTTGATGCACCGGCCACCATTGAATTGGAAGCAGAAGCAAGCCCAAAAGGCAATGGCGAATCCTACAAATATTTTAAAGTAGATTGTCCTGACGGAAGATTCAGGAAGCTAAAACTAAGCTATAATTCCGGACAATTATACAATCCGCAATGGAACGTCCTGGAAGGAGGCAATACTACTATGGAACTGGAGGTCAAAGACCTCGATGGGCGTGCTGATTGGAGCAAAATTCAGGTGCGTCCGCAAGGCGATGCACAGAAACTTGTTCGTCTGGGCAATTACCTCCCACAGGCGGAAAACCTGGGCAATGGATGGAAAAAAATCAAAATACCCCTGTCTGATTTCCACCAGGATCTTGATTTTACCAATGTGTCTGTTATGGAAGTTCCTTACAGTGCAGGTGCCGGAGAGTTTTCTGTTGGCCTTCGCAAGGTAGAATTTACCGGAGGAAGCAATCCTTTTCTATGGTTCGGGGAAGGAAAAATCGATAATGCACACGACGGCTCCGGTGGAGGTGGACAATTGCTCGCAGAACTACTGGATGGCTCAGAAGAAGCCGTTCAGGTCGAAAAAGTCGCATACTTCGAAAATGGTGAACTAATAGGTGAAGGTTTTACGGAACCCTTTTCTTTCCAATGGGAAAATGTCGAAGCAGGGGAATACCATGTATATGCCATAGCATATTTTACGGATGGAAGCATGGATACATCAGATGTTAGGATTATCAAATCACTTGCCCCTTCCGCCGTTTTGGCGGTAACGCCTCCGGGGCTGAATTTTCAGGAACAAAAAATAAACAGCAGCTCCTCGCCACAACAAATAACCTTAAACAATACAGCCTCAACGCATATTGAGATTGAAAACATACTACTTACCGGGGCAGATGCAGGTTTATTTTCACAGGATGCCACCCCTCCTTTCTCCATTGCACCAGGCAATACCTATACAATAAATGTGATATATTCACCACTGGAAGAAGGTACAAATACAGCCATACTGGAACTTGTACATAGCGGAACAAACTCGCCGGTAAGCATTGAACTTCAAGGCCAAGCTATTCCTGACTCAGGAGATCCGGGAGACGAAGAAAGCATTGTACTATACCGGATAAATGCCGGAGGCTGGGAATTAATGAGCAACGACGGAATTCCATGGAGATCTGACCATTTTCATGAACCCTCACCCTACTTCAACCAGGAAGAAGCAGGAAATAAAACATGGGCGACCAATGAAAGCATTGAAAAATCAGCCTCCGTCCCGGACTACGTACCGTCTAATCTTTTTCAATCAGAAAGAGCAACCGGAAACTGGGTTGTTCCTTCCCTTAGCTGGGACTTTCCGGTGGAAGAAGGCGATCAGGTAGAAGTTCGTCTGTTCTTTTCCGAAAGCTTCTTTAGCTCTTCTAATCAGCGTCTGTTTAACATACGTGTGCAAGACACCACCAGGCTTTCAGACCTTGATTTGTTTACTTCATCAGGAAAAAATATGGGGGTCATGCACAGCTACCGAACCACTTCAGACGGAAATGTGAGCATCGATCTGGACAGAGTGAAACAACATCCTACCATCAACGGAATTGAAATTATCTGCATTATGGGAAGTTGTCAGCGGCCTGAAACATCCAGAATGGCAACAGGCACAGAAGGTCACCTGAAACAACAATTTTCTGTTTACCCAAACCCTTTTAATGACAAGTTATTTTTTCGGTATGATGCGCAGACAGACAACAGCATTACCTATAGCCTGTACAATAGCATGGGTACCGAAATGGAAAAGGGAGAAGTAAATGCTTTTAACGGCAGGGAAGGTGTGCAAATACATACCTCACACTATAGCCCGGGAGTGTATTTCCTTAAAATAAAATCCTCCGACAACAAAATCAACCGAACCATTAAGCTTTTGAAACAGTAAGAATTAGGCGTAAGGCATAAGTAATAAGGCGTAAGGAAAGATAAGCTATTAAGTTATTGGATAAAAAAAGTGTTAAGTTTTAAGTTTTAAGTTTTGACTAATCTACCTGTCATCCCGAGGAGGTACGACGAGGGATCTGTTCACTTTGTCCCGTCATTGCGAGAAGGAGGCACGACGACGCAGCAATCTGTTAGAAGTGGAATACATACCAAATTACTAATCCATAAAATACGTATCCACTCCAAGGGATTGCCACGGTTTCCCACTGCACTAAAGGCCATTTCAAAGCCTCGCAATGACGGTAAAACCGCTCCACACTCCCGCTCTCCGATCCGATTTACGATTTACTATTGAGGTTAATCCGGTGGACCATGTACCGCACTTAATATTTAACAAAACTTACTACTTACGCCTTACGCCTTACGCCTAATTCCCGTAATTCGTAATTAACCCATTCGTAATTATCTCCGCTCTCCGCTCTCTTTTTCCGCTCCCGCTCCCAGCACTCCGCTCCCATTTCACTCTTTTTTTTCAATTTCCCATAACTAAGCGATACCCTTCCAGGTTATTTAATTGTGTAGAACTAAAATATGTGAGGCTTATGAAACAGAAATACAATGAATCAAATTATGTACTAACAATAATTTTTGTACAAATTTTTGCATTAGTACTATGGAGTGCACAATCTATGGCACAAAACAATACCGAAGACCATCACCTGGAGGTATTGTACAGGCTTAATGCAGGTGGAGTCCAAGTCGCTACGCATGACGATTGGGAAGTAAACTGGACTGACGATGATTACCTGAAACCATCAGCTTATTCAAACCATGGTGAATCGGGAAATAAGGTCTGGACCACGGAAGACCCTGTTTCCATGGATGCATCCGTTCCGGAAGATACCCCGGAAAAGCTATTCAAATCTGAAAGGGGAAATGACAACTACAATGTCAATGCACTTCGCTGGACATTCCCGGTAGAGGAAGGACAAAAAGTAGAAGTTCGTTTATATTTTGCAGAAATATTCCTCAATGGGCCGGAGATGAGGCTCTTCAACATTGACATAGAAAATCAACGAAGACTGAGCAACCTGGATATATATGCTGAAGCCGGAAGTCACCGGGGAATAATGAAATCATTTCTGGCAGAAAGCGACGGTGAGATAAACATTGACCTTTACAGGGTAAGACAACACCCTGTAGTTGCTGCCATAGAAATAATCCGTTTGGAAGATGACTTCGAATTTGAGATCGAAGAAGTTACTTCAGCCAGCATTGCGCTGGACGATCCGGAAATTCGAATCTTCCCAAATCCATTTAAAGAAAACATCTATATACAAGGCAATGGGCAGGGAAGCGAGTATAAGGTTTCTATCTACAATCATATTGGCGTATTAATGCAAAGCTTTAGTTTTACCAACCTCTCGCAGGCTAATCAGGTAAATACTTCTTCCTTGCCTGCCGGAATATATTTTGTAAAAGTAGAAAGTGAAGACAATAAGGTTTTGCAAACCCAAAAACTTATTAAAAGTCAATAAAAAATCATCCGAAAATTAGTACAACCGGATCTGTATGCAAGCATACAGATCCTTTTTTTACCCATACTTCCAAGGGATAATTAAATTGATAAACAATCTATTACAAAAAATCACTTGTATACCTCTAAACAAATAAACATCCCCCAAGCTTATTTATATGGATGCAAATCCACTTTTAAAACATTTTTTAAAACAAGAAACCTTAATTATATGAAAAAAAATTTACCAGACACCAGCAAACCGGGCAATGGAATGCCCTGGATATTGCTTTTATTGTTAAGTTTTACCTTAACAAGCGTCAATGCATTTTCAGACGACCCTGATGATGATACAGAAGTATGTCCATTTGTGGAAGAAGATGGAATTATTACCATGGAAGCCGAGTCCGGCGACCTATCGGGAACCTATTGGGTTAAAAGAGCAGACATTGCAGACCATCTAGGAGAAGGATACTTACAGTTTTCAGGCGGAAGCAGCATGGGCACACCTTCTGAAGATGATAATTCCAATGTGATTACCTATTCCTTTCGCATTGACAATCCGGGAAGATATAGCTTGAAAGTCCGTGCATACAGGCAAGAAACAGAAGACAATGACATATGGGTGCGCTTTCCTACAGGAAATGCTATAACCATGATCGGAGATAGTGTTACAGGAAATGTTAGCGCACAATGGTTTAAATACCTAATAGGTGCCAAAGATCAGTGGCATTGGTTCATGAAAGCTCAACTTACCGGAGTTCCTCATGCGGGCAACTTTCACGATGTGTATTTTGAGGTTAGCGAACCAGGCATCTATAGCATACAAATAAAAGGACGTTCCAGGGGATTTAAAATGGACCGTATTGCGCTCTATAACCAAACCATGGGAATCAGCGGATTCCATGGGATGAATGCAAGCAACCCGGAATCGGAAAGAGATAACTGCGAACCTGTACCATCCGGAGGGCCTTACGTAGCCAATCCACTGCAAAGCCAGGAAGTATATGCGGAGGACGATTTCTCCTACACCTTCCCGGAAAACACGTTCATGCATCCTCAGGATGCATCATTAAACTACTATGTACGCCTGCGCGACAACAACAGTTTGCCGGATTGGCTCAGCTTCAACTATTCAACCATGACCCTTAGCGGAACGCCGGCTGAAGAAGATGGTGGCCGGTACTATGTTATGGTTGTTGTAAGAGATCCGGATCAAAAACTGGCTATAGATGAATTCACCCTTACCGTAAGAGGAAACAACCCTCCGGAAGTCAACGATGACCTGGAAGATCAGTTTGTTACGGCTGAGGATCTATTTACTTTTACATTTGATGAAAACTTATTTACAGACCCTGACGGACATGCGCTGACGTACACGGCAACACAGGATGAAGAAAACGACCTGCCGGCCTGGCTGAGCTTCAACGGTGAAAACAGAACCTTTGAAGGAACACCATCAGATAATCAAGTCGGAACATACCATATCCGAATTACAGCAGATGACAACCATGGGGGCAGAACCCATACACGATTTGACCTTCATGTGTTGGAAAGAAATACTGCACCGGTGGTTGCAGGAGATATTCCCGATCAAACCGCCACCGTTGACTATTTGTATTCTTATACATTCTCCGCAAATATATTCTATGATGAGGACGGAGATGAACTAAGCTATACAAGCAGCACTTCTAGCGGAGAGCCTCTGCCCGCCTGGTTAAGTTTTGATGGCGAAAGCAGAACCTTTGAAGGCCGTCCTACGGAAGAAGATATGGGCGAACTATTGATTTACGTCTATGCACATGACAACAAAGGAGGTACAGCCTTTACAAGCTTCACACTTACGATAGACGAACCCGAAGCGGAAATATTGGCAAACCGTAGCGCAAATAAGAACAATTGCCTGAATGCTACGGTATATCCTAACCCGGTAGAAAACCAGTTCCGCGTGGAGCTGGGTTCCAATGCAAACGGTCTGAGTTATTCACTTTTGGATCAAACCGGAAGAACCTATCTGATTAATAATTCCGGCGGGAATATCGACTTAGACGGCCTAAATCTGAAATCAGGCTTGTATATGCTTAGGATTAGTTCTGAGAATGAACAATGCCAGACCATAATTAATATTATCAAGAAATAAGGAAAGAAAGTATATTCAAAAAGGTGTCGGTAAACCGGCACCTTTTTTTATTTTTGAGCCTGGATAAGCTAAACTACCATGCCAAACAACCGAGAATTATTCCTTAAGCATATGGCACAAACCTCTCCTTCTCCACTCTTGCTGGAAATCGAGCAAGCCGAAGGTGTGTACATGTATGATAAATCGGGCAAAAAAATCATGGACCTGATCTCAGGAATAGGCGTCAGCAATGTAGGACACCGCCACCCTCAGGTTGTAAAGGCAATTAAAGACCAGGTTGACAAATACATGCACCTGATGGTTTATGGCGAAATTATACAAAGCCCACAAGTGCGCTTAGCAGAGGAGTTATGCAAAACCCTACCCGAGCCACTAAAAAGCGTTTACCTTGTTAATTCCGGCAGCGAAGCCGTGGAAGGTGCCATGAAACTGGCAAAGCGCCATACCGGAAGAGCGGAAATCATTTCCTGCATCAATGCATATCACGGATCCACACAAGGCTCCCTGTCCCTCAATGGCAATGAATATTTCAAGCAATCGTTCCGTCCGCTTTTACCACAGATCAGGCACATCCGCTTTGGAAGCCATCAAGACCTGGATCTGATTACCCACCACTCGGCTGCCGTTTTTATAGAAACCATTCAAGGTGAAGCCGGCGTCCGAACTGCGGATAAGTCATACTTTCAGGCACTCAGGCAAAAATGCCATGAAACCGGAACCTTACTGGTGCTCGATGAAATCCAATGTGGCTTTGGCAGATCCGGAAAATTCTGGGCCTTTGAACACTACAACATCGTTCCTGACATCCTTGTATGCGCCAAAGGAATGGGCGGAGGCATGCCTATTGGCGCATTCATTTCAAGCTCCAATGTAATGAGCAGCCTCACCGCCGATCCTGTATTGGGACATATTACCACATTTGGGGGCCACCCCGTTAGCTGCGCCGCTGCCTTAGCCACCCTGAACATAATTCATGATGAAAAGCTCTGCGAAAAAGTCCCTGAAAAAGAACAACTTTTCCGCCAGCTTCTACAACACCCTGCCATCAAA
Organism: Cytophagaceae bacterium; assembly: GCA_046313675.1. GTDB lineage: Bacteria > Bacteroidota > Bacteroidia > Cytophagales > Cytophagaceae > JBKBXU01. The sequence goes on along the minus strand of JBKBXU010000099.1, from coordinate 1,467 downwards.
GAAATCCGCAGCAAAGGCCTTATGATGGCCGTAGAACTGGAAAGCTATGACTTCCTCAAAAAAGTCATTGACAAAGCCATCGCTTCCGGAGTATTGACCGACTGGTTCCTGTTTTGCGACAACTCCATGCGTATAGCCCCACCCCTAACCATCACAGAAAATGAAATCAAAGAAGCTTGTCAAATCATATTAGACGCAATAAATAGTCAAAAAAAGTAAATTTTGGGACGCCCCTCCCACTAGCCTTGCGGGCACGCCGGCTCTGGCGGGCGGCCCGCACCGACCTTACCGATACAGCCCGGTAGATGTTAAGTGCAGCCCGCACAAATCCCTTCAATAAGATATTTCGTAACCTATTGTATCTATAAGAAAAACCACAAACCTACGTTTCTTGTGCTGATGAAAAAGATGCTCATTATATATCTTTTACTTATAAGCTTCCCCTTCAGCAAGGCTCATTCAGATGGAGCATGCATGCTCGAACCGGTTTCTTTACAGAAAAGAACAGAACAAGCCACCCTTATTGTGGAGGGATTGGTAACTAATTTAGAAATCGTCAAAGATAACAACAGCGGAAACATCTTCACCCTATACACCATTACCCTTAGCGGCATTCTAAAAGGCTATTCCTCTGAAAATGAAATTAAGATACTCGCTCAAGGCGGCAAAACTGAAAATGAATGGCATATAGTGACCGGCAGCCTGTCGTTACATCCCGGCGATAAAGGAATTTTCTTTTGCCAGCCGGTAAACCATCGTAAAAACACCTACCAAAGCTATGCCGCAGCCCAGGGATTTATCAAATACCATGAGGATGAAACGCATGCCCATGACCCCTTTTTCACCTACAAAAACATACAGGAAGACCTTGTCCAAAAAATCGAACGAATAGCAGGTACTCCTTACAAGAAAATATACAACCCGGAAAAGAGAATAGGACTTGTTCCAGATATAATACCTTCCACCTTACCTGTTATCCAAAACCTAAACCCAACTACCATCACTGGTGGCACCTTCCAACCTCTTACCATCACCGGTTCCGGATTTGGCTCAATTCAGGGAAGCGGGTATGTGGAATTTAAAAACTGCAACGACGGTGGAAATTCGTATATACGCCCTCTTTCTTCTGATTACATCAGTTGGTCAGATACTGAAATAAAAGTAAAAGTACCTTCTTCTCCCTGCGCAGGAACAGGAGATGTACGCATAGTAAACCATGGTGGAGGAAGCACCCAAAGTCTTCAAATACTCACGGTCACCTATTCTTGCCTGAACATCAACTCCAATGGGTTTGCCAGACTTCCCTCGCTGGTAAATATGGATATGAAAGGAGGACAAACTTTTCATATGAACAGCAGTTTTGAAGAAAATGAAAAAGCCCGTGAAGCATTCCTTCGGGCTTTGACCTCCTGGCGATGCGCCACAGGTGTAACTTTTTAATTTGGTCAAAAAACCAACAATTCCACC
>JBKBXU010000098.1:0-13941 GCA_046313675.1 Cytophagaceae bacterium | reverse complement strand
TTGTTCCTCATAGCCTTTTCAGCATAAGATAGAGCTTGACGCGGATTTTTGCTTTCAAATGAAATATTGGAAAGCAGGTAATATGCCTCATTAATTTTCTGCCAATCAGGATAGCGTGTCGTCAACTGTAAAAGTATTTGCCTGGCTTCCTTTGCCTGCTGCCCTTTGAAGGCAGAAAGAGCATAGAAATAATGTGCATGTTCAGCATAGGCATTGCCCTCAGCAGCTGATGTCAGAGGTTTAAGAACCTCCATTGCCAAGGTATATTTGCCTGCCTCATAAAGTTCTTTACCACGCTTGTACTTAGCTTCATACTCATTAACATTTTGAGCCTGTGCAGTGAGCACAAAAAGCACCAGAACAACAATAAGCGGCAAAAAGAATCTTAATTTTTTCATAAACATAGTTTTTATTCCCATTCAATAGTAGCCGGTGGCTTCGAACTTATATCATACACTACTCTATTAACGCCTTTAACCCTGTTAATTATTTCATTAGATATATCAGAAAGAAAATCATATGGCAAATGAGCCCAGTCTGCAGTCATTCCATCAGTACTTGTAACAGCCCTCAAAGCGACCGCATTCTCATAAGTTCTTTCATCTCCCATTACACCCACAGATTGAACAGGCAATAATATTGCACCTGCCTGCCATACCTGATCATACAATCCTTTGGACTTAAGCCCCTGAATAAATATATGATCTACATCCTGCAATACAGCTACTTTTTCTTTTGTTATATCTCCAAGAATCCTGATAGCCAGACCAGGGCCTGGGAAAGGATGGCGTTGGAGTATTTTATCATCAATTTCAAGCGTTTTGCCCACAACCCTCACCTCATCTTTAAATAAGGCTTTTAGAGGTTCAATTACCTGAAGTTTCATAAAATCAGGCAGACCACCAACATTATGATGAGATTTAATTGTGGCTGAAGGCCCCTTTACAGACACAGATTCAATTACATCCGGGTAAATAGTCCCCTGGCCCAACCAACTCACATCCGAAATTTTATGTGCCTCCTCATCAAAAACTTCTATAAATGCTTTTCCTATTGCCTTTCTCTTCTCTTCCGGATCAGATAAACCGGCAAGGGCTTTATAAAACCGATCACGGGAATCAACTCCTTTAACATTTAATCCCATGTCCTTATAAGAAGCAAGCACTTCTTCAAATTCATGCTTTCTCAACAAACCGTTATCAACAAAAATACAAGCCAGTCTGTCCCCAATAGCTTTATGTATTAAAACAGCTGCTACTGACGAGTCAACTCCTCCTGATAAGCCCATTACGACCTTTCCCTCTCCTACTGTCTCTTTTATCCACTCTACGGTTGTTTCAATAAATAAATCAGGTGTCCAATCCTGAGAGCAACCACATATGTTAACAATAAAATTTCGTAAAATTGTCTTACCTTCCAGTGAATGGGTTACCTCCGGGTGAAACTGAATTCCATAGGTTTCTTCCCCTACCACTTTATATGCAGCAACTTTAACACTTTCCGTACTTGCCAGAATTTCAAATTTATCTGAAAGGCCTGAGATCGTATCCCCGTGTGACATCCAAACCTGAGAGAATGGTGTCAGCTCTTTCATTAGTTTATCATTGGTATTTATATGTACCAGCCTTGCTCTTCCATACTCCCGAACTTTAGAAGGCAATACTTCATTTCCTGCTTTATGTGCAATGTATTGAGCGCCATAACAAATTCCCAATACAGGAAGGTTCCCCTGAACCATATTAAGGTCTACTGCTGGCGAACCGTTATCTCTCACCGAACAAGGACTCCCGGAAAGAATAACCCCTTTTACATAATTATCAAACTCAGGTATTTTGTTGTACGGATGGATTTCGCAGTAAACATTTAATTCCCTCACCCTGCGGGCTATTAGTTGGGTATATTGTGACCCAAAATCAAGGATTATTATTTTTTCAGTCATGGCGCAAAAATAACATTAGTTGGCAGGTTTTGCTAATATTTTTTAAGAGAAGCATTAACTAACAAAATTTAGTTCCTACAAAGGCTAAATTATAAAATTTTCCTGACACATGAACCACATAATTGCAGACTAACCTTGTCAATGGTTTTGATGGATTCTGCAGCATCCTGCATAAAGCAATCATTATTGGTACAATGAGGTAGATTAAAATTATGCCCCAATTCATGGAGGGAAACTTTGTTCATTCTTTCCAAAAAAATTTTCCTATCCTTATGCTTCAGACGAAATGTTGATACTATGCAGGATGAACCTGGCCGATAACCCAAACCGAAAATCCCCCAATCTCTATACTTACCCTTAGGTTCTTTAATATTACCAAATGAATCTTTAATACTAGTTGAAATGTCATACCCTGTGACTGCCAGAATGTGATCTACACTATCCGGCTTAGTTACCTTAAGGTAATGTATTATAGAATCTGCGCAATAACGTGGAGATTTATAATTTACAAAAAAATCGTCTGGAACAGGAATTGCTGAATTAATGATCACCTGAGAACCATAAAATAATTCAACAGATTCTTGAATTGAACGAATAATTTCAGGAGAAACAATTCCCAAAGGTTGAATCGCTATTATCTTTTTATTAACCGGTTTTGAACAAGAAAAATTGAGAACAAAAAGAAAAAGTAGCAGAATACCTTTCAGCATCAGGCAAACTTCGACTTTACGTGTTCTTTATTTAAATACATAATAAGAACAACTATAGGAAATGAATAAAATATAGCAGACAAAATAGTTACTATCGGGAAGTAGCTGGGTACCTCCATAAATGCACTTGCGTTATGTATAGCTAATAATGATATACACACAATTACAAACATCAATGCAAGTAAATATTGTGTAAGGCGACGAGCCCAATTGCGATATAATCGCAGGTAAATGGACGTAAGAAGCATTACACTACCCATACCGATCATCACCCAACTCACGATGCTATAATTGACTACTAAAAAATCCACCAAAAAATTACCGGTAGGCTCATCCTCTATAACAAGGTCGGCTGTTAAAGAATAAATAGCAACCATTCCAATGATGTTGGTTACAATAATTACAGAGGAAGCAATAATAAGAACTATTGCAATTAGTTTAATGAAGTCAAGATTTTTAAGGTTCATAGTTATGTGTTAATGTATCTAAGATACAAAGTTTTCATGGTTTCAACAAAATTAAAAAACTTATGCCATTACGGAAGATTTTAACTCACTTACTACCTTGGTAAGAGAAGTTTTGGCATCTCCGAATAGCATGAGGCAATTTTCTCTACCGAAAAGCTCATTCTCAATTCCTGCATAACCGCTCGCCATACTTCTTTTTGAGACAATAACTGTTCTTGCTTTATCAACATTTAGCACAGGCATTCCATAAATAGGGCTACCGGGATTGGTGCGTGCTGCCGGGTTTACCACATCATTGGCACCTATTACTAAAACTACATCGCAATTAGGAAAGTCATCATTGATTAATTCCATCTCTACAAGTTTATCATACGGAACATTGGCCTCCGCAAGCAAAACATTCATATGACCAGGCATACGACCAGCTACAGGATGAATTGCAAAACGTACATCAATATTCTTTTTCTCAAGAAGATCCATTAATTCCTTAACTACATGTTGAGCCTGGGCTACAGCCATTCCGTAACCCGGAACTATAATTACAGAAGATGCGGCATCAAATATCATGGCAGCTTCCTCATTACCAACTTCTTTTACAATCATATCACTGGAATCTCCACCAACAACTGATGCTCCACCTGCTTGTCCAAAGCCTCCCAGAAGGACATTAACCAAGCTTCTATTCATGGCCTTACACATAATCTGAGTAAGGATAATACCTGAAGCACCTACTAGAGAGCCGGTTATAATTAACAGTTGGTTATTAAGCACAAAACCGGTTGCACAAGCAGCTATTCCTGAATAAGAATTTAAAAGGGAAATTACCACAGGCATATCTGCACCACCAATCGGGATAACTGTCAGAACACCCAAAATCAATGCTGCAACCAAGAGACTTATCATAAAAACTTCAGCCGATGGATTAAGCGTCATAAGAACTCCGGCAACGATGATCAAGATAAAAATCACTGCATTTATTAAATGTTGCCCCTTAAACCGGATGGCACTCCCTTTTATACTTCCATTTAACTTGCCAAAAGCAATATAGGAACCGGTAAATGTAAGTCCACCAATAAATATACTCAGCCCAATGGTAGTTCCAAGAATTCCATCCAAAACCTCAAACCTGGAACCTTGAATCCTATAATACTCTGAAACAGCCACAAATACTGAAGCCGCTCCACCAAGGCCATTAAAAATAGCAACCATTTCCGGCATTTTAGTCATTTCAACCTTTTGGGAGGCATATACCCCGATGGCCGATCCAATTAATATAGCAACAAATATTTCAGCCAAGCTTAATACCCTGTTGTCAAATAAGGTTATTGCCACAGCCATAAACATAGCAATAGCCGACATCATATTCCCTTTACGGGCAGTGTGGGTTTTGCCAAGCATTTTTATTCCTCCTATAAATAATATAGAAGAAATAAGGTATACTATCTGAACAAGAAGTTTCTGATCCATGGCTATTTTCTCTTTTTAAACATTTTAAGCATACGATCTGTAACCAGGTATCCTCCAACAACATTGATTGTTGCCAGAATTAAGGCAAGCAAACCCAGTATTTTAGCCAATGGAAACCCCCATGGAGAAGGTCCGGAGCAAATTAAAGCTCCTATAATTGTGATTCCTGAAATGGCATTTGAACCCGACATAAGTGGCGTATGCAATGTAGGGGGCACTTTTGATATTAGTTCAAAACCTACAAATGAAGCCAGAACAAGGATATAAATTAAAATCAATAAACTTTCGGTACTCATAATATCAGGCTTTTTGTAAAATAGTTTTTGTAAGCTCATGTATAATCTCCCCTTTGTGAGTAATTATACAACCTTTGGTAATTTCTTCATCCAGGTCAATTTTCAAACCATCTTTGTCTGACAAATGAGTGAGTAAAGCTGAAATATTCCTTGCATAAAGTTCGCTTGCATTTACAGGAAGCAAGGATGGGAGATTTGCTTCACCTATAATGGTAGTACCTCTGTGAATAACATTCTGATTCACCTGGCTCAGTTCACAATTGCCCCCCATCTCAACAGCCATATCTACGATTACCGAACCGGCTTTCATAACGTCAACCATCTCTTTTGAAATTAAGACAGGAGCTTTCTTGCCCATTACCAATGCGGTGGTTATAACAAGATCTGCCTCTTTAATATGTTTAAAAATAAGTTCTTGTTGTTTTTTCAAATACTCTTCACTCACTTCCTTAGCATACCCGCCTTCTGTTTTAATAGCCTCAGCATCCTGCTCTACCATAAGAAAACGTCCACCAAGAGATTCGACCTGCTCCTTTGTCTCAGGCCGTACATCCGTTACTTCCACAACAGCACCAAGCCTTTTGGCTGTCGCCAAAGCCTGTAAGCCAGCAACTCCGGCACCAAAGATAAATACTATTGCAGGGGTTATGGTACCTGCTGCGGTCATCATAAGAGGAAAAATTCTTCCCAAGGCATTTGATCCTAATAAAACAGCTTTGTAGCCTGCCAGGTTTGCCTGAGAACTAAGTGCATCCATTTTCTGAGCCCGGGTAATGCGGGGAACAGCATCCATAGCAAAGGTTGATATTTTATGCTTAAGGCATGCTTCTACCAGCTCCGGTTTGGTATAAGAATACAAGAAAGAGATCAAGGCGGCTCCTGGCTTCATCAAAGCAACCTCCTCTATAGCCGGAGCATTTACTTTCAGTACAACCTCGGCGTTTGCATAAACCTCAGAAGTTGAAACCCCGGCTACTGCGCCAGCTGCCTGGTATTGTTCATCAGAGAAGAACGAGTTCTCCCCAGCACCTTTTTCTATAATGCATTCAAAACCGGCCTTTACAAGGGCTTTAACAGCATCCGGTGTTAATGCTACACGGTTTTCTCCCTGTCTGGTTTCTTTTGGAATTGAAATTTTCACTTTAGTATGTCTAAGTCAGTGACAGTTTAACGAATCAAGATTTTGATTATTGGCGCGCAAATATACAAGAGGCAACCATAATATAAATTTTTTTAGGAAATATTTTTCATTCTTGTACAAAAATATAAATATTTCTAGACAGGAATGAATTATTCAAGATATAATTTACTTGCTTTATTTAAAACTCCAGTCAAATTTATCAAAATTCTCAAGGGCAGCTTTTAACAAGGTGATGGACCCGGCTACATCTTCCTTATGAACCATTTCTATAACCTGATGAATATGTCTGGTAGGTATAGATATTGCCCCGGCAATGGCTCCATTCTTCCCCATCCTCTGAATCGAAGCCGTATCTGTACCACCTGCTGTTAAAATTTCCGGTTGCCAAGTCACATTAAAAGCTTCGGCCATATTCTTAAGGTATTGAACCATTCTATAATCAGCAATAGCAGAAGAATCCATGATTTTAATCGCAGTGCCATTACCTAATTCAGTTATCATTTCGTGTGAAGGTGCCGAAGGTGTATCATAGGCTATGGTTGTGTCAAGACCTAAACCAAAATCCGGGTTAATCTGATGTGCAGCAACGTTTGCACCTCTGAGACCTACTTCTTCCTGAACAGAAAAAACCCCATAAACATCGTAAGGAGCATCTTTTAATTGCTTTAATGTTTCAATCAGGATAAAAACAGAAATTCTGTTATCCAAAGACTTACAGTTAATACAATTACCCATCTCAACCAATGACCTTTCTCTGGTAACTGGGGAACCTACGCTAATATACTTCTCCACTTCATCTTTATTCATACCCAGGTCAATGAAGAAGTCTTCAATCTTAGCAGGTTTGTTTTTTTCCTCAGGACTCATGACATGGATGGGCTTACTTCCCATCACACCAATCAGATCTTTCTTACCATGAACTATTACCCTTTGAGCAGTAAGGGTTTTTGGATCAAATCCACCAAGTGGATGAAACTTTAAAAATCCTTTTTCAGTAATATGCGTGACAATAAAGCCAATTTCGTCCATATGGGCAGCGACCATTACTTTCTTGCCATCAGGATTATTCTTGCCTTTTTTAAGCGTGATTACATTACCTATATTATCAACCCGCAATTCATCCACAAAAGCTTTGACCTGTTCTATTACAAATTGTCTAATTTTTTGCTCAAAACCGGGTACTCCGGGTAATTCACAAATTGCTTTTAATAAAGAGATATTCAGATTACTCATATCAATATATTCTATAAATAAAATTATATCCAGACTGATTTTTATTTCAGAATACCGGACTTATAAATAATAATAGGGTACTATATAAATATAATACCCTATTAAATTCAAAATAAACTCAAATGTTATAATGCTTACTCAACTACACCCACTTTAAGCATATTGGAGTGATGCTGACTTGTCAAAGGCATAGATGCTGTAGCTACATAAACATCCTTTTTGCTAAGCAAGCCTTTTTCAACAAGTATATTCTTCACATTTTCAATGGTTTCATCTGCAGAAGCAAAATCTTCATAATGGAAAGCAGTAACGCCCCAGATAAGACTAAGTCTGGTAACCATTTCTTTATTTTTTGTAAAAATAAAAATATGGGATTTTGGTCTGTGGCAAGCAATTCTGAAGGCGGTATAGCCTGTCTGGCTTAAGCCAATAATTACCTTTGCATTTGTTTTTCTTGCCAGGCTACAAGCTGTTGTGATAACACTATCAGATAGTTCGCAAGGATCAGAATCCTCTGGATCTATTTCCATGTTTTTATGATAGATACTGGAATTTGGATGATCTTCAACGGAATTGCATATTCTTGACATACCCTTAACAGCAAGAACCGGATACTGACCAGAAGCCGTTTCAGCACTTAACATCACCACATCCGCACCATCTGTAATTGCATTGGCCACATCATTAGCTTCAGCTCTTGTAGGTCTTGGATTAGAGATCATGCTCTCCATCATCTGGGTTGCAACAATTACAGGTTTTGCAAGTTTAAGACATTTTTCCACAATCATTTTCTGAATCATGGGAACATCTTCCATTGCGATTTCAACACCCAAATCTCCTCTGGCAACCATCACAGCATCTGTATGCTCTATAATACCGTCAATATTTCTGATTGCTTCAGGCTTTTCAATTTTGGCAATGATTTTAGCATCCCTCTTACTGTCCTTAATAAGTTTTTTAAGCTCAATAATGTCTTCTGCTTTCCTTACAAAAGATAAAGCTATCCAATCGACATTGTTTTCAAGGCCGAAAAGCAAGTCTTCCCTGTCTTTTGGTGTTAGTGATGGCTCGGAAACTTCTGTATTAGGAAGGTTAATACCTTTCTTAGATTTCAGCAAACCTCCATATACAATAAGGGCTTCAACTTCGCCATTTTTAGCAGACAAAACCTTCAATTCAATGTTACCATCATCTATTAGAATGGTATCACCGGGTCTTACATCAGATGTTAAAGCCTGATAAGAGGTACTTATTTTTTTACTTGTGCCAAGACACTTTTCTTTAGTAATAATTATTTTTTCACCCTCGACCAATTCTACTCCATTATTTTCCATGTCGTTGGTTCGAATTTTAGGCCCCTGAAGATCCTGAAGTATGGCTATATTAGCATTATTCTCTTCGTTTAGCTCCCTAATGTATTTAATAACCTGCAGGTGTTGTTCATGTGTACCATGAGAAAAATTGAGGCGGAAAATATTTGCTCCTGCCTGTACCAGTTCCCATAATTTCTCTTTTGTGTTGCTAGCCGGACCTACAGTAGCTATAATTTTAGTTTTTTTGTTGATCGGATTCATTTGTTAAAATATTAAATTTTCTCGGGATTTAAGGTTATTTATATCTATTTTCAGAACATACTGAATAATTGGTATAATTTTTAGTGTGCTCTCCAATTCCTTTGCATTCCACATATTCCCTTCACCACTCAAATGTATAAAATAATCGTATTCTTTCATTTCAGGAATCAGAAAAGGTTTCGAAACATTATAAAACTCTATGGGCTTATTTTTTAAAAGCCTGAGGCAGCTGTATTCCGTTTCAAATACAAATTGCGCTATCTGAATTTTCCCATCTTTTAGAAACTCCAGACTCAGATCTTGAGTCTTCTCCAGATCTATATTTAAAGCTTTGTTAATATTATAAGCCAATTTATAGTCTTTTGCCGAAGAAATAATTCCTAGGACTTCAAAGTCATAATCATATTCAACTATAAGTTTTGAAGCTTTCATAAGCTATCCCTGATTAGCTGCGTAAATATAAGATGAAATAATCGGGAATGAAAAATTATTAGCGTTTTGATAACTATTAATAAATTTTGTTTGACAATGAAAACTTTTTAACATTTCTTTGCAGTCGTGTTTTACTAAACAATTAGAAAAAATGTCAGAAATTGCACAAAAAGTAAAGAGTATTATCATTGATAAACTGGGAGTTGAAGAATCAGAAGTTACTCCTGAAGCAAGTTTCACTAATGATCTGGGTGCAGACTCTCTTGATACAGTTGAACTGATCATGGAATTTGAAAAAGAGTTTAACATCTCGATTCCTGATGAGCAGGCTGAGAATATCTCTACAGTTGGTCAAGCAATAGCTTACCTTGAACAAAACGTAAAATAAGATTTTTTTCTATTTCTCTCCTCTAAAAATCTCTTATGGATTTAAAAAGAGTTGTTGTAACAGGACTTGGCGCACTTACACCACTAGGAAATACTGTTAAAGATTACTGGACTGGTCTTTCCAATGGAGTAAGTGGCGCTGCTCCTATTACTCGATTTGATGCTTCAAAATCTAAAACCAAATTTGCCTGCGAGGTCAAAAATTTCAATGTAGAAGACTATATTGAAAAAAAGGATGCCCGAAAAATGGATCCTTTTTCCCAATATGCAGTCATTGCAGCTACTGAAGCTGTACAAGACTCCAGACTTCCACTTGAAAAAGTTAACCTTGACCGGGTTGGCGTAATATGGGGTTCAGGTATCGGAGGTTTAAAAACTTTTCAGGATGAGGTCATGGGATTTGCTCTGGGCGATGGTACACCAAGGTTTAACCCTTTCTTTATTCCTAAAATGATTGTAGACATAAGTGCAGGTCATATTTCTATGAAGTATGGTTTCCGTGGACCTAATTTTGTTACGGTATCCGCCTGTGCCTCATCAAGCAATGCAATCATTGATGCATTCAATTATATCAGATTAAACAAAGCCGATGTGATTGTAACCGGAGGTTCCGAAGCTGCTGTGACAGAATCCGGAATTGGAGGTTTCAACGCATTAAAGGCACTTTCTGAAAGAAACGATTCTCCTCATACCGCTTCACGCCCATTTGATAAAGACCGGGATGGTTTTGTATTAGGCGAAGGCGCAGGATCTTTAATTCTCGAAGAATATGAACATGCCATAGCAAGAGGCGCAACCATATATGCCGAAATGATTGGCGGTGGCCTATCTGCAGATGCGCACCACCTTACCGCTCCACACCCTGAAGGTTTGGGAGCAAAATTGGTAATGCTAAATGCTCTTTCTGATGCGGAAATAAAACCTGAAGAAGTTGATTATATTAATGTTCATGGGACATCTACTCCATTAGGAGATATCAGCGAGATTACTGCTATACAACATGTATTTGGCGAGCACGCTTTTAAGTTAAATATAAGCTCTACCAAGTCAATGACAGGACATTTACTTGGAGCTGCCGGTGCAATTGAAAGCATCGCATCCGTATTGTCAATTTACCATGGACTAATACCTCCAACCATCAATCATTTTACTGATGATGAGCGTTTTGACTCTAGATTAAATCTTACTTTCAACAAGGCTCAAAAACGTGATGTGAAAGTTGCACTTTGCAATACTTTTGGCTTTGGTGGACATAACAGTTCTATTATTTTCAGAAAAAAATCTAACTAAGATTGGCTATCAAAAGGCTCTTATTTTTTTTAAGGCCTGAAAAAGATAAAAGGCTGATAAGCACTTTAAGGCATATTACCGGGATGTATCCCGGTAATATTGACCTTTATAAACTAGCTATAAAGCACACCTCTGCTTCCGTTGAAAGCGAAGCAGGCATAAAACTATCCAATGAACGTCTTGAATACCTGGGAGATGCTATACTTGGTGCTGTTATAGCAGAATTCCTTTTCAAAAAATACCCCTATAAAAACGAAGGCTTCCTTACAGAAATACGATCCCGGATTGTAAACCGCGAATCATTGAATATTTTATGTAGAAAAATTGGTTTACACCACATATTGGAATATAATGCCAAAAGAAATGTACATACGCATAAATCAATGTATGGGGATGCTCTTGAAGCACTGGTTGGAGCTGTTTATCTTGACAAAGGATTTGAAAAGTGTCGTAAATTTATTTTAGACAAGCTGCTTAATCCTTATTACAACCTTGAAGAAGTGGTTGAAAATAATACCAATTATAAGAGTATTTTGATCGAGTGGGCCCAGAAAGAAAATAAAAACCTAAAGTTTATTATCGCCAAGGAAATAGGCACTAATCATCACAAGGAGTTTACGGCCGAAGTTATATTGGAGGAAGCTACGATTAGCAGTGGAATCGGGCTTAATAAGAAAAAAGCAGAGCAGGCGGCGGCGGAGAAAGCCTGTATTCAATTAGGACTAATTCCTTCTTTATAATAATTTTAGCGTAAAGACAACATTTTTTGTTTTAAAGCGGTAATCTAATACAAATTAAAAATCATGTGTAAACAATTGTTTGTGGGCTTATTGCTTGCTTTGTTTTTTTGCTTTTCTTCAGTTTCCGCCCAATCCGGAAAAAACAAAACCTACCTGAAGAAAGCCATTAAATGCTTAAATAATAATAAATACGATGAGACTATAAATCTTTGCAATAAAGTTCTTGCAACAGACAGTTCATTAGCCATAACATATTATCTAAAGGCAAGTGCCTATTTTTATCAGGAAAATTATAACGAGGCAGGCCCCACCATCATAAAAGCTATACAAACTGACCCTAGCGACGGTTCCTATTACAATTTATTAGCAGCCACACTGTATGAATCCGGTTATCTGGACGATGCTGAAACTATCTACAAAAAAGCTATAAATGCGGGCTTCGAAACAGCTGAATTGTATTTTAATTTGGGCCTTTTGAAATATGAAAAACATGAGTTCAAAGAAGCCACAGGTTATTTTCACCAGGCTTTGCAGCTAAACCCTGGTTGGGAGGAGGCGCTTATTTACAGAGCCAATTGTAAAATAAAATTAGGCTATCCACAGGAAGCAATAGAAGATTTCTCAAAAATAATTAAAAAGAACCCTAAAAATCTGCAGGCTTATTTCTTAAGGGGCAGTTGCTATATAGAAAAAGGTGAATTCGCTCTTGCTATAAACGACTATACTGAAATTCTAAAATATTCTAAAAACAATTCGGATGCACTTGATCAACGGGGTGTAGCACGTGCTTATAGCGGAGATCTGGAAGGAGGCCTTGCTGATCTTAATAAAGCGATTGAGCTAGCTCCGGAAGATTCCGGCCCAAGAAACAACAGAGGTCTTATTCTTGGATTTATCATGAAAGATTATGCAGCTGCCATTCCTGATTTAGACAGAGCCATTGAGCTTAATCCTGAAATGTCCGAATCCTATAACAACAGAGGCTTAATGAAAGCAGGCCTGAATCAGCATACAGAAGCGATCATTGATTACACTAAAGCTATTGAATTAGATCCTTCACCGGCTTTTCCATACAACAACCGGGGTCTATCCAAGGCAATGGTGAAAGATTTTGACGGAGCATTAAAAGATATAAATTATTCATTGAGTCTCCAGGCCGATAATTCTTATGCCTACCGTAACAGAGCAATTGTTTTTATTGAAATGAATCTATTGGATGATGCTTGCGAAGATTTGCAATTTGCTAAAAAATTAGGTTTCCAAATCAGGTATGGTAATGAAGTAAATGACCTGATCAAAAAGCACTGTAGCATCGATTAAACCAGGAATATTTGACAGAACTTCTATTATATAATCCGGATTAAAAGCATTATCCCGGTATGCCCCGGGATAATATATAGTACAGTATCAAACCTTTTCAGGAACACTAACTTTAGTCTTGGATTTATGAACTGCCAGAACCGGTATGTTTGCACGATAAGCCATTTGCTTGGTAAGACTCTTTTCAAACAGTCTTTCTAAAGCAGTACGCTCATAGGTTGCCATAACAATCAAATCCACTCTCCTCCGATCTACAAAATCAAATATCCCCTCCAGAGCATGGTTGGCTTCATTCATATGAAAGGATAAATTTTCATACTCCAATTTATTCAAAAGATTATTGAAAGCATACTCTGCTGCACTTGCAACATCAACCTGTTTTCCCTCTTCCTTAATGCTTAAAAAGGAAACATGTGCATTAAAATATGAGGCCAGGCCAACAGTAAACTCTATGCCCGAGCTTTCTTCTCCATCAAGATCTGTGGCATATACCAAGTTTTTTGGCATGTTGAATCTTGCCATTTCAGGTATTATAAGTGCCGGGCAATTTGTCTTTTCAATAATGCCTGCAGCAACAGTTCCCAGTGTTTCTCTAAAACCATCAGCACCTTTTGTTCCTATAACAATTAGATCTGCCTTCTGGCTTTCTACCATCAATGGAATTTCATTTATAGCAAGTCCTTTTCGAATCAGGTATTCTATCTTTAACTCAGGATTTAATCCGGTCATTCTCCTGCAAGTCAATTCAAGCTCATTTTTCACTTTCTCCACATCTTTTTCTGTATTCTCAAGCCAATCCCTTTTTTCTTCTTCATTTTCAAAGTACGGCATATCAAAAACATGAACCAGTGTTAATCCTGCGCCCATTATTTTGGCAAGTTCATATGCATAATGAATGGCATTTTCTGCACATTCCGTAAAATCGGTAGGGCATATTATTTTCTT
>JBKBXU010000097.1:0-13949 GCA_046313675.1 Cytophagaceae bacterium | reverse complement strand
AAAACCTGCCCGAGAGTTTTTCGGTAGAAGATGTTGAGGCAGAGTACAATTTCCCTTCCAAAGGCAAACGTATATTAAGTATTCTGATATCTAAAATAAATTTTGGAGCGGAAAGCCTCACAAGAATTATTGTTTATTTTAAAGACATTACCCGGGAAGGGCAGGAAAAGGAGGAGCTTCAAAATAAGATAAAATTTTCTCAGGCCATCATCGAAGCCCTGCCTCAGATTGCCTGGACATCCGGATTAGATAATACCGTAAACTATTTTAACAAACGGTGGGAAGAATACACCGGGCAAAGTCTTGAGGATGGCAAGGGCAAAGGTTGGGTTAAAATGGTCCACCCCGAAGATGTCTCTAAGGCTATTGCTATTTATAAAGGAAATAAGGCGGAAAACCGGGAGGCCGAAGCGGAAATCAGGTTGTACTATGCAAAAGAGAAAATTTTTCGCTGGAACATAGTGAGAGTACGGCAGGTAATGAAAGATTACGGCGGAGCTCCTTTATATGTGGGAGTTACCACAGATATTCACCATGAAAAGATGGCTTACTCAAAAATTCAGGACATCCTCCTTGATAGTCAGGTCTTGGGCAAAATTGGCAGCTATGAACTGGATTTTTTAAATGATAAAATTACCTGGACACCTCAAACGTACAAAATTTATGGATTTAAGCCGGACCAGGAGGTGACAATCGAAGAAATTCTCAGCAGGATTCATCCGAAAGACAGGGAAATTTTTCAAAAGACAATTCAGGACTCAATAGAAAATGGAACATCTTATGAAATGGAATACGACTTACTTTTTCCGGACAAAAGTGGAAAAAAATTGCTTTCCAGAGGGAAGGTATATAATGGCGATGACGGTAAACCTGCACGACTGGTAGGTACATTGATTGATATAACGAATAGAAAGGAACGAGAAGAAAAATTGGAAAACATGCAGACATTGTTGCTGGAATCACAAGCGTTGTCCCACACAGGAAGTTTTGAGTGGGATCTGCTTACAAACCATGTACATTGGACGCCGGAGCTGTATGCTATTTGTGGTATACCCCCGACAGAAAGAATTACATTTGAAACACATACCCGGTATATTCACCCGGAAGATTTGCAAGGTGTATTGCGGCAATTTGATGAGGCATACATAAATCCCGGACCGTTTAAAAATGAATTCAGAATAGTTAGAACAGACAATTCTCAACGCTATGTGTCATCAGAAGCTATTGTAATCTGTGATGATAACAATAAGCCGGCGAAGGTGCTGGGAACACTTCACGATCTGACGGAACGAAGAAAAATTGAAGAAGAATTAAGTGAAGCAAACCAGGAACTGGAAAAGAAAGTGAAAGAAAGGACTCTTGAACTGCTGAAGATTAACGAAGAGTTAAAAAAGGCAAATGCAGATTCAAATACCTTTGTTTATACCGCATCGCATGACCTTAAGGCACCAATCAGCAACATAGAGGGCTTGATTCGTGCCCTGCAAGAGGAGGTGAATTTGAATGAAAACCTGACGACTATTTTTGACATGCTGCATGCCGCTATAGACAACTTTAAGCATAACCTCCAGGACTTGGCAGCTATAGGCAAAGCGCAGGCAGAGGGCAACCTAAAGGAATCAAGTGTATCATTCGAAGATGTTTTTCATGCAGTACATACAGATTTGCAAGAAAATATTATGCAGTCAAGGGCGGAAATTAATTACGACTTTTCAAAGGCCCCTGAAATTAAGATGGCTTCCAAAAACCTTCGAAGTATTTTTTATAATACCATTTCCAATGCCATTAAGTATAAGCATCCGGATCGGCCTCCTGTCATACATATTTATTCGGAAGATTTTGACGACGACCATTTCTTATTGTCCATACAAGACAATGGCATGGGCATTAAAGAAGAAGACAAGGAAAAGCTATTTATCTTGTATACCAGGATCCATGAGCATGTACAGGGAACCGGGGTGGGCCTTGCCATTGTGAAGCGAATTATTGAAAACCACGGAGGGTGGATTGAGGTGGAAAGTGAGCCGGGAAAGGGGGCAACTTTTAATATTTATATAAAAAAATGACAGAACAGGACTTGCTTACAGTCGATTTCAGCTTATTAAAATTGATTAGTATTTATGCCTGTTTCAATTCATCCCGTAAATGGCTACCTTTATAAAAAAGTACAAAATGGATATATTTGTAGGCAGCATTCCATTCAAAATTACCGAGCAGGAATTACGGGAAATCTTTGAAAAACATGGTCAGGTGTCATCAGTAACAATCATTGTCAATAAAGCTACACGGCAGAATAAAGGTTTTGCATTTGTAGTCATGCCCAATGACAAAGAGGCCATGGACGCTATTGAACTTCTCAATGGAAAAGAAGTAATGGATCGCAAAATCATTGTCAGCAAATCGGAAGAAAAAACAGACAAGGAGCGCGGAAGAAAAAAGCCTTTAAAAGATAAGCAGCAAGGTACGGCATTCAATTCCGGAGCTCCCGGAACCTGGCCTTCAAAACTTTTCCCAAAAAAGAAGAAGCCTAATGTTATAGGCAAATACAGCGACGACGAAAAGAATACCAAGAAGGACCCTAAGGCTGGTAAAAGGGTTAAGCTTGCAAAAAATTTCAAGACAGGCGCCAGAAAGCGGAAGGGATAAGCGTTTTTTTTAAACATTTCAGAACACCCCGGGTAATTCACTCATATGAAATACCCGGGGATCTTTTTTTTATTGTTCTTGCCTTCCTTGGTATTTAGCCAGAACCTTCCGGTCGAGGAAGAAGATGAGCGAAGAACTGTGGATCGCGAGATTATTGACGATGAAGAAGAGGGGAGTCCTCCAAAAGTTTTTCATGCCGAACCGGTTTTTATAGACCTTATAGCAGACCTGGGTGCCAGAAAAGGAGAGCGTGCGCTCGAACTTGGCCTGGGTATGGAAGACCATCTGTCTTACTATAGGTACAGTGCACTCATCGAATATGAATTTGTTCCCATAAACCGCTTGGGTATTGAATTGGAACTCCCGGTGACCTTATATTCTGAAACCGCTGAATCGGGAAACAAGGGGCAAAATAACAACGACAGAGAAGGGAGTCGACTTAATGCTTTTCGAACGGCAGTGCAGTATACATTTCTGGTATCTGAACGTACAAAAACCTCTATGGCCCTGGGATATTTAAACGAGCTTAAGCTTCCGGATTTTCGGGATTATGGAGCAGAGAGAATTTTTCAGGGGAATTTTTATAATCCCTTTCTTGTGGTCGCCAAGCGTTTTGGATACAATTTCCATACACTTATTTTAGCTGGCCCTGTCTTTGATCATGATTTTTCCCATGGCACACTTGATGCCTTCTGGCAGATCAATACCAATTTTCATTATATGATCCCCGGAACCCGCAGTTTTATGGGCGTGGAATTCAATAAAGAAATAGAAGATAATTCATTCGCCATGACCATCCGCCCTCAGGTTATCCTAAACCTGAGCGATTCCTTTAGCCTGGGTTTTGCCGCCGGCATTCCGGTAAACAGAGATACACAGCGCATGAGTACGTTTGCTCGGCTGATATATGATATCAAGTGATTTAATCTTATTGCAGTAGAGGGGGTTGGGGTGGTAATGCTACACAAATACGCTGATTAATTATTCATTGGCTACCCATGATGAAAACTATCGCTTAAAAGAACAAAGACAGTTTCCATAAGTTAAAACGATAAGCTCTGAGTGTATGGATGATTTTTCTTTTTTATGGGATGGCTTTAGGCCTATTTTACGAATATTTCTCGTTGGTACGGTTACGTTTGCATGGATCATTATGATCTTGCGGTTTTCCGGAAAGCGTAGCCTAACACGGATGAACGCTTTCGATTTTATTATTACCGTTACCATTGGATCGGCATTTGGGCGTATTTTAACGGCAACAGAAGTTTCACTTTCCGAGTCCGCAGCCACTTTTTTGCTCCTTGCAGGTTTGCAGTATGCTGTTAGTTTCTTTGAGATAAGGTCCAATATTTTTAATTTTCTTATCACCACCCCACCGGCTTTGCTTTTTCATAAGGGGAAATTTATAGAAAAAAACATGCTTAAAGAGAGGATTCGGCAATCGGACCTTCTGGGAGCCGTACGAAAAGCGGGTTTTCAGAGTCTTGATCAGGTAGAAGCTATTGTTTTGGAGAGTGAAGGGTCATTTTCTATCATTAAAAAAGTAGATTTTGACAGCTCTTCTTTTCAGAATATCATCAACGAGAAATAAAAAAAAGTATTTGGAAAACGTACAAAGTCAACTTTTAACTAAATTGCGGTATGTATTTATATAAAGGAACCAATCCGGCTACCGGAAAAACTCAGGAACAGAGTTTTGACGATGAGTTTGATGCCACAGAATTTGCCAATGGGCAATCCGGGGAATTCTCCAAATTTACTGTACTTGACCAGGAGACCAGCGATGTTGTCTACAGCGATAAAATCGCTCTTCAGGAAAAAGAATACATTTTGAAAATCATGTCTTCCGAAGAGGATGATGATGAATTGGATGTGGATTTTGATGATGATGACGATGATGATTTTGATTCCGATGATTCGTTTGACGAAGACGAAGATGAAGATTAAGCATATCAGATAATTTTTAGCCCCGATAGTTATCGGGGCGCACAAGGCATTGCGGCATACCTGTCCCGATAGCTCGGGAGGTATGCCGCCGCCCTTACCGTTACAGCCGCCTTAACCTCCAACCTGGCCGCTTAGTCCGGAATAGGAAATGAATTTTTTCCGTATGGCCATAATGCGTAAATGGCTTTTTCATTTAAAGGCTCCGATAATTCCATATTTACCACTAAGCCATTTTCTGTATTTGAAATTTATACCGTACCTTTGCCACTTGAAAAAACAACCATGATTCATTTCTTTTTAAGTCAGTCTGATAAGGTTTTCGCAGTACAGATCCAGCGGGAACTAAGCTCTGTAGATATTCCAAAACTTGAATGGCTTTTTGGCGGAGCCAAATTAAATCATGAAACTACCCTGAGTGGCTTTTTTGTTGGTCCGCGTGCTGCTATGGTTACCCCATGGAGTACCAATGCCGTGGAAATTACCCAAAACATGGGTGTTCAGGGAATTGTGCGGATTGAAGAATTTAAAAAAACAGAAGAAAACTTTACCGGTTTTGATCCTATGCTTTCCCAAAAGTATGATGGTCTGAACCAGGATATTTACACCATTAATATAAAGCCGGAGGCGGTACTCCCGGTCACAGATATTGCAACATATAATAAACAGGAAGGGCTTTCACTTAGCGACGATGAAGTTGAATACCTAAACAAACTTTCTGAAAGACTGGGCAGGCCCCTGACAGATTCTGAAGTTTTCGGATTTTCTCAGGTCAACTCAGAGCACTGCCGTCATAAGATCTTCAATGGAAAATTTGTGATTGACGGTGAAGAGAAATCAAGTTCACTTTTTAAACTGATCCGAAAAACATCTGAGGCCAATCCTAACGATATTGTTTCTGCCTATAAAGACAACGTAGCCTTTATTAAAGGCCCGGTTGTGGAGCAGTTTGCCCCAAAACGTGCAGATGTACCGGATTTTTACCAGGTAAGTGATTTTGAATCGGTTATTTCTATTAAAGCAGAAACCCATAACTTCCCGACTACGGTTGAGCCATTTAATGGCGCAGCTACCGGGTCCGGAGGTGAGATCAGGGACAGGTTGGCCGGTGGGCAGGGTGCGCTTCCCCTTGCGGGAACAGCAGTATACATGACCGCTTTATCCCGTTTGGAAAAAGATCGTCCATGGGAGAAGGCAACTCAGGAAAGAAAGTGGCTTTACCAAACGCCAATGGATATCCTTATTAAAGCATCCAACGGAGCTACCGATTTTGGAAATAAATTCGGACAGCCCCTGATTACAGGGTCTGTTTTGACCTTTGAGCACGACGAAAAGGCCGATGCCCTTCAGTCACCAAGAAAATTAGGCTACGATAAAGTGATCATGCTGGCTGGTGGTGTTGGTTACGGTAAAGCAAGCCAGGCTCAGAAAAAACAACCAAAAACAGGAGATAAAATTGTCATACTTGGTGGGGAAAATTACCGCATTGGCATGGGCGGTGCGGCAGTATCTTCGGCAGACACCGGCGAGCATGGTACAGGTATTGAATTAAATGCTATTCAGCGTTCCAATCCCGAAATGCAGAAAAGGGCAGCGAACGCTATCCGGGGAATGGTCGAAAGTGAGCATAATACGATCGTTTCCATTCATGACCATGGTGCCGGTGGCCATCTAAACTGTCTTTCAGAGTTAGTGGAAGAAACCGGTGGTAAAATAGATCTTGATAAACTTCCTGTTGGAGATCCTACCCTTTCTGCAAAAGAGATCATCGGTAACGAATCGCAGGAACGTATGGGTTTGGTGATCGGTGAAAGCGACCTTGCCACCCTGCAAAAGATCGCAGATCGTGAGCGTTCGCCAATGTATACCGTAGGGAATGTTACCGGAGACCACCGTTTTACATTCCAGTCGGCATCTACCGGGAAAAAGCCAATGGATCTGGAGCTGAGTGACATGTTCGGAAGTTCTCCAAAAGTGGTTATGACCGATTCATCGGTTAACAGAAATTACCAGCCGGTAAGCTATGATAAGAATCAAATCAATGCTTACCTGGAGCAGGTGCTGCAATTGGAAGCAGTAGCCTGTAAAGACTGGTTGACCAATAAAGTTGACCGTTGCGTGGGAGGCCGTGTCGCCAAACAACAATGCGCCGGCCCATTGCAACTACCACTGAACAATTGTGGTGTTATGGCCTTGGATTTTCAGGGAAAAGAGGGTATTGCCACTTCCATCGGTCATGCGCCGGTTGCCGCCCTGATTGATCCTGCTGCCGGTAGCCGTGTTGCCATTGCAGAGTCTTTGTCAAACATTGTTTGGGCTCCTTTAAAAGAAGGATTAAAAAGCGTTTCTCTTTCTGCCAACTGGATGTGGGCTTGTAAGAACGAAGGAGAAGACGCCCGTTTATATAAAGCAGTGGAGGCTTGTTCAGACTTTGCTATTGCGTTGGGCATAAACATTCCGACAGGGAAAGACTCGCTGTCAATGAAACAAAAATATAAAGATGGTGATGTAATAGCCCCCGGTACAGTGATCATCTCTGCAGCCGGCAATTGCAGCAATGTACGTAAAGTCGTAGAGCCCGTATTGCAGAAAGACGGAGGGAATATTTACTACATCAATCTATCAAACGATGCCTTCAAACTAGGCGGTTCTTCTTTTGCGCAGGTGGTCAACAAAATTGGAAATGAAACCCCTGATGTTACCGATGCCGCTCAGTTTAAAAATGCCTTCAATACACTACAGCAGTTAATTAAAGAAGGCAAAATAGAAGCAGGCCACGATATCGGCAGTGGAGGTTTGATTACTACCCTGCTTGAAATGTGCTTTGCCGACAATAACCTTGGAGCAACTATTGATTTAACTTCTCTTGGCGAAGCCGACAGTATAAAAGTGTTGTTTGCTGAAAATATAGGCGTGGTATTCCAGGCATCGGCAGAGGTGGAAGAAACCCTAAAGGCCAACAAGGTTCCTTTCCATAACATTGGAACAAGTACTTCCACGGCTAGTCTTCAACTGAAAAACGGAGGTGATTCATACAACTTTGACATTGCCCGACTAAGAGATACCTGGTTTAAAACCTCGTACCTGCTTGACATAAAACAAAGCGGCGCAGTAAGTGCCAAAGAGCGATTTGATAACTACAAAAAGCACGACCTGATCTACAAGTTTCCGGAAGGGTTTGATGGCAAAAAGCCGTTGATTGATTCGTCTAAGCCAAGAATCAAAGCTGCCATTATCCGTGAAAAGGGAAGCAATTCCGAGCGTGAAATGGCCAATGCTATGTACCTGGCAGGTTTCGACGTCAAAGACGTTCACATGACCGACCTGATCTCCGGTAGGGAAACCCTCGAAGATATCCAGTTTATTGGAGCAGTAGGTGGTTTCTCCAATTCAGACGTACTGGGTTCCGCCAAAGGATGGGCTGGGGCTTTTATGTACAACGAAAAGGCCAAAACTGCGCTGGAGAATTTCTTTAAGCGTGAAGACACCCTCTCCGTAGGTATCTGTAACGGATGTCAGCTCTTTGTTGAATTAGGGCTCATCAACCTTGATCACGACAAGAAGCCAAAGATGAATCATAACCTAAGCGGCAAACACGAGAGCATCTTTACCTCTCTGACCATAGCCAAAAACAAATCGGTTATGCTTTCCAGCCTGGCCGGATGTACACTTGGTGTGTGGGTATCGCATGGAGAAGGCCGCTTTACCTTCCCACATACGGAGGATAAATACCAGATTGTGGCCAAATATGCCTACGAAACCTATCCTCATTGCCCTAACGGCTCCGACTTCAACACGGCTATGTTGTGCGATGATACAGGCCGTCACCTGGTGATGATGCCACACATTGAGCGGTCACTGTTGCAATGGCAGTGGGCGAACTATCCAAAAGGCCGCCACGATGAGGTGTCGCCATGGATGGAAGCCTTTGTGAATGCCAGGAAATGGCTGGAAAGGTAATTTTGATATCTTAACCTTGACAGGGTTCAAAACCCTGTCAAGGTTAAGATATAGAACGAGCTATGAAGAAAAATACCAGCAAATTAGAACCGGATACTTTTTATCATATATACAATCGTGGTATTAATAGTACTGATATTTTTCTGGAAGATAAAAATTTCCGTTTTTTTTAGAAAAATATTGCCAGCATATTATCGTTGCAGACACTTATGCCTATTGTTTATTAAAAAATCATTTTCATTTTCTGATTAAAACGAAGACTTTTGAAGAACTGAGAGATCTTGAAAGGTTCGAAAAGCCTTTTGTTGTCAAAGGCTTGACAGAAATGGAGCCTTGGAAATTTATATCTAAAAAGTTTTCTAACCTTTTTAACTGCTATACCCAGGCATTTAATAAAGTTAATAATAGAACGGGAGGACTTTTTGAAACCCCTTTCAGGCGTATAGAAGTAAGCACTGATGAATATTTTACGCAGTTGATTTATTACATTCATTCAAATCCTCAAAAGCATGGGGTAGTAAAGGATTTTCGTGAATATCCTTACTCATCCTATGCTGCTCATTTAAGCAATAAATCCACAAAATTAAAAAGACATGATGTGATCAGGTGGTTTGGTGATAAAGAAGAATATAAAAGGTGTCATGAGTTAGGCATTCCGATTAATGAGGTTGAGGTGGAATTTTGAACTAAACTAACCATTAACCTACCCTTGACAGGGTTCAAAACCCTGTCAAGGGTAGGTTAAATCTGTCTTAATACCTAAACAATCGAGATTTTGACATGCTTTAATTCGCCTCTAACTTCAATTATAGCTGTATAGATACCGGGACTGGCATCTTTTACGAGTATGCGCAAAAACCCATTACTCATATAAATCTGATCAAATTGTACTTCCCGACCTGTGCTGCTTGTCAGGCTGTGCATTTTTTCAGCCCCTGATACGACAAACTCAGTACTTGCCGGGTTGGGATAGACAGTGGTTGGATTAAATTCAGGAATACTTGCAAATGCAATTACTGGTGAAGCGCTTTTATTGTACCTATAAGAATAACCTATTTCAAAATCCTGAGACCATTTAAATATACTTAGTTCAAATAAAGGATAAATGCCCCCTTCCTGCCACCACTGATATAAAGTGTCTTCTTTGGAAGTCATTGAAGTATGATTTTGCCCGGACCAAACTTCTTCGTATCGTATTTTTTTTGTCCTGTAAACATTCTCAAAGGTTCCGGCAGGGGTGGTTATTTTTCCTCAGGCATCTACAATTACACTATCTTTAATAAGTAGTTTATGGCTATATTCACCTATGGCATCGTCATTAAGCGTTTGATCAAATAAAGATTCAGAAACAAAAACGTCTCCATACTGCATGGGAAATTTAAGTAGTTGAAGAGGAGGGTTAAGTGGATCTTCAAAAGAATATTCAGCCGATCCATCGTTCGTGGATACAAAATATGTTTGATGATGATTGTTTTGATATAAACCACTTTCATTGGCAGTGTAAAAGGTATAGAACCATCCACTATGCTTTGGCCTGAAAATCACCGTCGCATTGGGATATTTTTCTTCCATAGATACTTTGCCCGGGTCTTCATACTTTGTGGTATATTCATACCACTCGTCATCTTCATCATCTGTTAAAAATTCCAAACTTGAAAAATCCCACTCTTGATTTTCACCTTCCGAACCCGGAGAAACCTTTTCATTGGAAAAGCCAAGCGATATTTCAACTTCATCTCCGGGTTTCATGACGTCTTCTGCCGTCAGTGCCGGAGGCTGGGACTTAACAGCGTTAAAAATGAACATGCAGATAAAAAGAAAGGATAGCTTTTTCACGCGTAATAAATTTGTTTTCAGCCAAATGTAATTAAGGAAATCTTCATGTTATATAAAAAAGAATTTTTTTCGATAAAAAATTAATCCTTGGTAGTTTGGCCTATTCCCTCTCATTGTCTGAATCATAATTTACAGAATTGTAGAATGACCAGAATTTCTGAATACAATGTCTAGCAGGCTTTTTTTACCTCTCTCTAAACTCTACCTGTCATGTTGAGGCGCAAAAGCCAATAGGGAAGGAGCGAAACATCTGCCGGATAAAGAGCCTCTTTTTT
This sequence comes from Cytophagaceae bacterium, assembly GCA_046313675.1. Taxonomy (GTDB): domain Bacteria; phylum Bacteroidota; class Bacteroidia; order Cytophagales; family Cytophagaceae; genus JBKBXU01. Next base: position 3,288 of record JBKBXU010000097.1, on the reverse strand, counting down.
GTCCGAAGCAGAATTTACAGAATTTTAGAATGATCAGAATTTTGCTGGCGTTGGTTCGAATTTCCAAAAGCTTGACGGGGGAATTAATTTTCCCATTTCTTTAGCAGCTTCTCACATTCCTCCATAGGTAGCCTGTGATTCCCTGATATCAGTAATGTTAAAGATTGATGTGCCATGGTTTCTGTCATAAGTTTTTGCTCTACAAACCTGCACAAAAGCCATAATATACCATGGACTTCAGTATTTTCTTCTACAAATTTTCTTAGACTATAATCGCCTGTTAGAATTCCTGCTTTTAAATAATGCGCATAATAAATAACAGAGCTGTCTGCATAGGAAAGTCGCTTATTGATTTCTTTTTTATAGAGGCTTTGAAAAGAAATGCCTGAATCAATAGTGAGCATTCCTTGGGTTTGATAACTTAAAACCTCAGGCTTTTGGTGGTCAAGCAGCTCATTTAGTACTTCAATGGTGGTATAAAGCTCAATTTCCAAACGGAAAAGCAGGGGCAGTGAATTAATCTTAATCAGATCAATAAAAATATTAGCATCGGTAATAGCTAATTTCATATGCAACAGCTGGTTGGAGCAGTAAACTTATTATATATTTTCTAAATAATCACGAAATTCCGCGGTTTTCATATTATTTAAAGCGGCAGCTTTGGAAATGGTAATTTGCTCTTCTGCCAATGCTCTTAAAAGAAGTTGCTCAAACCGTTTGCTCTTTTCTTCTCCCTTAAAGACATCCGGTTCATTCTTTTTGTATTTTGCATATTCCTGCCAGAATTTTGAATAAGTATAAGAATTGATTAAGCCGAGATCCCTTGCTCTTACTACCATGGCTTGTGCAGACATACCCCATAATTCTTTAAGAATAAGCAGCTCTTTGTAATTGATGTGGCTTCTGTTGATGCCAAAAGCTTTTCTAAACTCTTCCTCAGGAAACAATACTGCTCCTGCAAAGGAGTGGCATAACTTTTCTTTGGTTTTATGTTCAGTATCTTCAGGTATATTTAATACCAGGTGTGCCAGCTCGTGTAAGGCAGTAAACCGTTTTCTGTCAGGCTTTATTTCTCTGTTGTAAGTATTGATGACAATGACTGGCATTTTGTTGACTAAGCCGGAAAGTCCATCAAACTCCTCAGGGGCTTCGGTTTCAAATACCTTTACACAATTTTCCTCTAACATCTCGATAACATTAGAAATAGGATTGTTTCCAAGGTTCCAGCCAACCCTTAATTGTTTAGCCGCAGCTTCTGCGTCTTCTTTAGTTTTGATTTCAGTAGCTAATACTGGGTTGACAAAATTACAAATTAGACCACTTAACTCCTCTAGTTCGAGGTATCGTTCCAGGTGATCTTTGGTCTTCTCTCTGACGGCATCTATTTGTTTTTCATTGGTGCGTTGATATTTTCTGAATTCAATGTTTTTCAGCTCTACCGATATTTCTCTGGTAAAATAATCAGGACGCACATTAAGGGCATTACACAGCTTTAAGAAAACCTCATTGGAGGGCTTCATTTCATTCATCTCGTACTTTGATAGGGCTTGTTTGCTGACGGTTTTGTCAAGCTTATTTGCCAGATCCTGAAGAGATAGTGCGTTCATGGTCCGTGCAGACCTTAATCGTTCGCCGAAGGTTTTCATGGTTATGTCGATGATGTCTTCTTTATATAACGAAATGTGGATAGTTTTGTTGACAAATTTACAAGTTAAATTTGAATTGGCAAATTTTTGATATTATATTTATGATATTGGTTGAGATAATTTGAAAATTATGAACAATAAGATAACTCTTACTAAAGCCCAAGATAAGCAAATTCAAAATTTGCCACTGCCCATTGAATTAGTACCAACTACAGCATGGTGGAGCAATGTACGTTCAAATGTTACAAGTTCTCAATGGAAAAAAATCAAAGCTATAGTTTTTGAAGCTTCAGGACATAAATGTGAAATATGTGGAGGTGTTGGTAAAAACCATCCTGTAGAATGCCATGAAGTTTGGGAATATGATGAAAAAGAAAAATTTCAGAAACTTTTAAAATTTCAGGCTCTTTGCCCTTTGTGTCATCAGGTAAAGCATATTGGCCTCACGGGAAGTTTTATTTTTGGAATTCATGCTTTAGATAGGGCTATGGAGAGGTTTCAGATTATTAATGAATTATCTTCTTCTGATGCCGTTTTATTTCACGATTTTTTTTGGCAGCAGTGGAGGGAACGCTCCAAATATGAATGGAAGATTGATATTTCACTTTTGGAACAATACAACGTTGTGGTAAAAGATTTGTCTTCACAAAACAATACTCCTAAATCATCTCCAAAACCTAAGTTGGATTATAAGATAGATAAAGAAGATTTTAAATGTCCGTACTGCAAAAGCAAAAATGTAATTCGAAATGGACGTACATCTTCAATGTTTAGGTATAAATGTAAAGACTGTAGTAGGTCTTTTAGTTCAGAATTTTTAGTTCATTTTGTTAACAGAGGTAAACTAGGGCCTGATGAAAAAGTATATTTTGATTTAGATTAGTAAACATGATAAGAGATAATATATGGTACGATATGATCCACTTGAAGCATGGTGAGGTTTATCTTGCTCATTACCTCGGTCTTCAAAAAACCATCAGAAAATGGTTTAAAATTATTACCTTGATATTTTCAGGAAGTGGTATTTTTAGTTGGGCTATTTGGGGATCAGGCACCTTTGCTGTGATAGCCTGCATTGTTATTGCTGTCATTCAAATTTTAAGCCTTATAGAGGGACAAATAATTGCAAATGAAAGTGATTTAGAAAAGATTGGGTTATTAAGGAATAAATACCTTTCTTATTTTAACAAGGTAGAAAAGCTTTGGGTAGATTTTAATGCAAAGAGAATTTCAGAGACAGAAGCAACGGAAAAGTTTTTTAAATTAAGAAAAAAAAGTGAGCAAATTGAGGTTTTGGATAATGAGTTACACATCATTAAACTAGGGATTTTAATTAAAGCATCGGACACTGATGTAAGAAATTATATTGATCAATATCATTCAAAGGCTAAAAAACATGAGCAAGAAAAACAAACAAATTAATAGGATTAGGCGTTTACGTCACACTCTATTAATTTAAATGGTGGATGACAGATCATTCGCTGTACCAGCTTGTGGAATATCTTTCCGGCTACCTGCCGCCTGTTAAACCTAAAACAATATTCATCCAGGTATCTCTGCATGTGATTTTTTGAGCAGTGATGATAGATTCCTCTTAACCAACTCTTGATGGCCATTATTTGAATATGAATCTCAGGAAAGT
>JBKBXU010000096.1:0-13982 GCA_046313675.1 Cytophagaceae bacterium | reverse complement strand
AGGGGCGAAATAAAAGTCAAGCGCTTTTTATTTAGCAAAAATATACCTGTTGATGTTACTGAAACGGTCAAGGCCGAAGACCTCAATTTTCTCAACTAGATGCTATCATCCATTTCTATAGATTGGTTTGCCGGCATCGTTCTGCCCTTGATGATTTTCCTTTCCAGGGTGGTCGATGTGAGCATGTCTACCATCCGGATTATGTTTGTTTGGGCAGGAAACAAATGGTTTGCCACGCTTTTAGGCTTTTTTGAGGCCTTGATCTGGATTGTAGCCATTGGCCAGATCATGAAAGATATTACGAATGTTTATTCCTACGTTGCTTATGCCGGAGGGTTCGCTACGGGCACGTACCTGGGTATGTACATTGAGCAAAGATTGGCATTTGGCAAAGTTGTCGTTAGGGTAATTACAAAAAGAAAAGCTTCGGAGCTCATTCTGTTCCTTAAAAATTCTAACTTTGGTGTTACCAGCCTGGAAGCAGAAGGCCATGAAAGCAAAGTAAACATCATCTATACCATCATACAGCGGTCGCAATTGGAAAAAGTAGTGGGAATTATTAAGAACTATAACCCGAGAGCATTTTATACCATAGAAAATGTGCGTTATGTAAGCGAAATACAGGAAAAGGGTACGCCGGAAATCAGGCCTTTTTTTCTTACCAAGAGAAAATAATTGCTCCCCTAATGAGTTCAATGCAAATCTTTTCTTTTAATTTTGCACAAATAAAAATTTATGAACATTCATTATTTTCAGCACGTTAGTTTTGAGGGACTTGCTTGTATGAATTCCTGGGTTAAGCATCCCGGAAATAAGGTAACAGCAACCAAGTTTTTCGAAGATCACAAATTACCGTTTGTTGACATCTGTGAGTGCCTGATTATAATGGGTGGCCCAATGGGTGTTCATGATGAAAAGAAATTTCCATTTCTTACAGCAGAGAAAAAGTTTATAGAGGCAGCCATTAAGAAGGATAAGAAAATTATCGGAATTTGTCTGGGTGCACAACTTATCGCAGATGTTTTAGGTTCAAGGGTTTACAAGAATGAAATAAAAGAAATCGGCTGGCATGAGGTAACATTTACCGAGGATGCGTCAAGCAACCCATATTTTTCAGGTTTTCCTTCAAAAGAAGTTGTTTTTCAATGGCATGGAGACACTTTTGATATTCCTTCAGGGGCAAGTAAAATAGCAAGTAGTGCAGCGTGTGAAAATCAGGGGTTTTGCTATAATGAACAGGTTATAGGCCTGCAATTTCACCTGGAATGTACCGGGGAGAGTATCGATAAATTAATTCTTAATTGTGCAGAAGAATTGGACAATGGCGCCCATGTTCAGGATCGGGATGAAATGAACAGGGGGAAGGAACTGTTCCTTTCCAGGAATAATGCATTGATGCAGACCTTATATTCCAGGTTGACAGGTCAGGTTGTTGGTTAATGAAGGACTTCTTCTTCTTTTTTGGCTATCCAGAAATTGTTGTACCCCTCTCCCACCTGAATTTCAATTTTGCTGTATTGTAGTAGTTCCAGTATTGCCAGGAAGTTATAAATTACGGCCATCCGGGAATTGTTGTCCTTGATAATATCTATAAAGGATACCCTGGAAGTGCTAACAATCTTGTGCATTAAATACTCTTTCTGTCCTTCAATGGTGTATGGATATTGTTCTACAAAATGCGTTGGTTTATTGGATTCCTGTTCGAAGCGGTAGATGACTTTTTCATAAACTTTTAATAGCTTAAAGAGATCAAGATCCTGTAGTTCGGATTCCACATTGGATAGGGATGCAAGGCTTTTTATTTCCCTTACTATGTTGCCGCGTTTTTCTTTCTGAAGCCGTTCAGCTTCCAGGCTTTCAAGTTCTCCGATTATGGATTTATACTTTTTGTACTCCAACAGATGGGCAACCAACTCTTCCCGGGGGTCAACTTCATTTCCGTGTTCATCGATTTCAGGACGGGGAAGCAACATTTTGGCTTTAATTCGCATTAGGGTAGCCGCCACCAGGATAAACTCGCTGGCCACCTCTATATTCAGCTTTTCAAGTTGGTTGAGGTAATCAAGGAAGTCCTTTGTGATTTTAGCAATAGGGATATCATGAATATCCAGTTCGTCCCTTTCTATAAAGAAAAGTAGCAGATCAAAAGGGCCTTTAAATAAAGGAAGTTGTATTTCGAAACTCACAGTAGTAAATATACAACAGATGCATCAGCTTGGCAAAATGAAATATCCACATCTTATTAAGAAACAAATAAACACTGTTGCGGTTTACCTTCTTTGGTTTATCCGTATTAAAAAACAAATATTTATTTATATTTGTTATTGGATAAGTTTCGTAGTAGATTTTTATTAAAAGCGTAAAACTTGATTAAACCCGGCAAACTTTTGTCCCGGATTAACAATCCGGAAGACCTCCGCAACCTTGATGAAGCCAGGCTTTTTGAGCTATGTACCGAATTGAGACAATACATTATTGACAATGTATCGGTTTATGGTGGGCACTTCTCTGCAAGTTTAGGTGTGGTTGAGATGACCGTAGCCCTTCATTATGTGTTTAATACGCCGGAAGACATGTTGGTTTGGGATGTAGGCCACCAGGCATATGGCCATAAGATTCTTACAGGAAGACGCGATAATTTTCACACCAATAGATTATACAAAGGCTTATCCGGCTTTCCCAAAAGGTCGGAAAGTATTTACGATGCTTTTGGGGTGGGGCATTCTTCAACGTCTATATCTGCTGCGCTGGGAATGGCTATTGCCTCCAAATATAAGAATGAAAAAGACAGACAGCACATCGCTGTTATTGGTGATGGAGCTTTAACGGCAGGTATGGCATTCGAAGCCATGAATCATGCAGGAGTTTCTAATTCAAACCTGTTGATCATTCTTAATGATAACTGCATGGCTATAGACCCCAACGTGGGAGCCTTAAAAGAATATTTAACAGACATTACCACCTCCCATACCTATAATAAAATGCGTGATGAGGTGTGGAATGTTCTTGGCAAAATAAGCAAATTCGGGCCTAATGCCCAATCGATTGCTTCTAAGATCGAAAGTGCTGTAAAAACCAGTTTGCTAAAAAACAGCAACCTTTTTGAGTCCTTAAAATTAAGGTACTTTGGCCCTATAGATGGTCATGATATTCATCATATGGTGAGTGTTATGAAAGACCTTAAAAACATTCCCGGACCAAAGATCCTGCATTGCATTACAAAAAAAGGAAAAGGTTTTGCTTTGGCGGAAAAAGACCAGACGCGCTGGCATGCACCGGGTAAGTTTGATAAGGTAACAGGTGAGATCTGGACTAAAGAATATGACCAACCGCAACCTCCTAAGTATCAGGATGTATTTGGCCACACCTTGGTAGAACTGGCAAAGGATAACGAAAAGATAATGGGAATTACACCGGCTATGCCGTCAGGGTCTTCCATGAATATAATGATGAAGGAATTGCCTGACAGGGCATTTGATGTAGGTATTGCAGAGCAACATGCCGTTACCTTTTCGGCAGGACTTGCGACAAAAGGCCTTGTGCCATTTTGCAACATCTATTCTACCTTCATGCAAAGAGCCTATGATCAGGTAATACATGATGTTTGCCTTCAGAATCTCCCTGTTGTTTTCTGTCTTGACAGGGCCGGTCTTGCCGGAGCTGACGGACCTACCCATCATGGAGCATACGATCTGGCATTTATGCGTTGCATTCCTAATTTGGTGGTTTCTGCTCCTATGAATGAGTCAGAACTTCGGAATCTGATGTATACCGCCCAATTAGAAGGCAGTGGCCCTTTCTGTATACGTTACCCAAGAGGGCAAGGCGTAATGCCTGAATGGAAAACCCCTTTCAAAAAAATACAAATAGGCAAAGGCCGTCTCATTAAACAAGGTGAAGAAGCTGCAATTTTGAGTATTGGCCATGTTGGAAACAATGCCGTAGAAGCCTTGAAGTTATTGGCTGCTGACGGAATACATCCAGCTTTGTATGATATGCGCTTTGTAAAGCCATTGGATGAAGCCATGCTGCATGATGTTTTTAGTAAGTTTTCCAACATCGTTACAATAGAAGATGGTTGCCTGATGGGTGGCTTTGGTAGTGCTATACTTGAGTTTATGGCAGACAACGGTTATTCGGCCAACATCATACGACTGGGCATTCCTGATCAAATTATTGAACACGGCGAACAGGCTGAACTGTATAAAGAATGTGGTTATGATTCTTCTCACATAGCAGCAGCAGTGGTTAAGCTTATCGGGAAAAACAAAAAAGTGAAAGTAGCTTTGTAAAATGCAGGAAGATCACCTTGCTTTTACCGATAAAGGTTCCGGTTATCCCCTGGTCTTTCTTCATGGGTTTTGTGAGGACAGGACTTTATGGAATTCATTTATAAGCACATTCTCCCAAACACACAGGGTAATTGCTCCCGATTTGCCAGGTTTCGGGGCTTCTCATTCTTCCATGGAAATTTTGTCAATGGAATTTTTGGCTGAAGAAGTATGCCGCCTGTTAGATCATCTTAATATTTCAGAATGTGTGATGATAGGCCATTCAATGGGCGGCTATGTCGCTCTTGCATTTGCAGAAAAGTACCCGGAAATGCTTCATGGGATCTGTCTGTTTCACTCAAGCTCTTATGAAGACAGCTTAGAAAAGAAGGAAAGTCGGAATAAAACCGCTTTATTTATACAAAAACATGGAGTCGAGAACTTTGCCAACTCTTTTGTTTCCCCACTATTTGCTCCTGGGAACCGGAAAAAGATCGCAGAAAAAATCAAAGAAGTTGAACGTGTAGTCAAAAGTACTTCTGCTCAGAGCATAATAGCCGCAGCGTATGGCATGCGGGATAGAAAAGACCGAAGCACACTATTGGCTGAAGTTAACTTTCCTGTGTTATTTATTTCCGGTAAAGAAGATATGGCTGTTCCTGTAGAAAAAACACAGGAGCAGAGTCTTCTGCCAAAAGAGAGCATTGTTCATATATTATCTGATACCGGACACATGGGTATGCTTGAGAAAGAAGCCGAAACCATTGCCATTATACACTCTTTTCTGACTTATCTTCATAAATAGCCGTATCGTTATAGACCATACCCGAAAGTGGATCCTGCCTTAACATAGCACAAGTCGCTTCATATAGCTGAGGCAGTTCCTGGCTAAAGTCTTCCGGTTGCTCGAAAAATTGCTCTACACATACGGCGAAAAACTCTTCCATATTGGTGCCTGCATACGTACGCAGGAATGATGGCTCCCCCATTTTTATTTTATAAAACTCGCGGGATGCTACCCTGTTCCAGTGATGAAGGTCTTTAACCTCAATAAATGCATATTCTTCATTGATTATGGCATCTTCCAGCCGCAAAGCATGGGCCATTTCATGAAGACCCAGGTTATATCCGTCATCGCCTATTTTGTATCCTTTGAGAAAATCTTCCCATGAAAATACAATCATACCATTGGAGTTGACCTGGCCTTTATGCTTATGCCTGCGGCGATTTCTTACAGAATAATACTCCTTGGGATATAAAACAATTTTGCTGAAATGTGCCAGTTTCAAAGGCCTGAAACCAAACGTTAGCTGAACCGCACATGCACCGATCATGAGTTTCATTTCTTCGGTCACCGTTCTCATATTACGGGCAACAAATTGCTTGTGGAACAGAAAATATTTTAACCGCTTTTCAAAGTCTCTCTTTCTGTAAGGATCAAGATTTGCGTAATAGGAGAAATTATTATTCAGAAATCGTCTGTAGGCAGGCTTAAGTGGTTTTAATAGTTGTACCCGATCGTCAAAATATTGAAAAACAACTGACGATAAGCCTAAGAACATAGAGGTACAAACTCCAAAGGCCGCAGTAAGCAATATGACAACAACAAACTCCATCTTTCCAATCCTTCCGTTACACAAAGTGTTCTCAAAAAATTCTCAAACCTAAAACTGCTTTGAAAACCGTATATAGGTAGAACCTGATTTTTAGCAGATAGTTTTGAAAAGCCCTTCAGTATGTATACGTAGACGGTTGATTTTTGTTGAAAACTTACATTGTGATTGAGAGTAGGCTTAATAATATTTTTTTCTTTACAACAGAATATAACCCCCATACCGCCTCTGTGTTAACCTAGCCTTAACCTGGCGCAAACATTTTCATAATATGTTAAGGCAGGATCATGCAATAGTAAAAAAAAGTCACCTCAAAGCAGGCGGGTAAGGAATAGAATAGACTATACTTAACAATTACTTAACACAGGAATAATATTCATTTAATATGCCCACGATAGCTTTGCCCCCGAAATAAACTAAACATAAATCTTCCCCCCGTGAAAAATTTTACGAAACTTTTGAATTCCGCAGGACTAACAATTGCTTTAGTACTTTTCAGTCAAATGGCCTTTGCCCAAACCGGAATATTAAAGGGTATCATTACCGATGAGGACTCCAATGAGCCCTTAATTGATGTCAACATATCCATTCCATCTCTTAAGAAGGGTACACTTACAGAACTTGACGGAGATTTTATGATACAAGGAATACCTGCAGGCAGGCACAGAGTAATCATTAATGCCGTAGGCTATCTGAGCGATACGGTGATGGTAAACATCACTTCCGGCAACGCTACCACACTAAACCATAAGATGCGTTCGGATGAAAAGCAAGTAGTAAATATTGTGGTATACGGAGAGAAGCCTACGAGCACTGAGGCCGCAGTTGTTCAGGAGATCAGAGAAGCTGAACAGGTAGTGGTAGGTATATCATCACAACAAATAGAAAAAACCCAGGATAATGTTGCTTCGGATGTGGTTAAAAGAATTCCTGGAGTAACCGTAATGCAGGATAAATTTATAATGGTAAGAGGTCTGAGTGAGCGTTACAATACTGTTATGCTTCATGGGGTTTTTGCACCAAGTATGGAGGCGGATGTTAAATCTTTTTCTTTTGACATCCTCCCAAGTGCAATGATAGACAGAATTTTGATTTATAAAAGTCCTACTCCGGATCTTCCGGGAGATTTTGCGGGAGGCTTGATCAAAGTTTATACTAAAAGTATTCCAGACTCAAGTAGTATTACTTTAGGAACCTCAGTAAACTATCGTGAAGGCACTCATTTAAGAACATTTAAAAATATCAGGACACATTGGAGTGGCTTTAATGATGGAAATTTAGACCTTCCGGATGATTTTGCAAACGATGTACGGTCTATTAGGAATTTGAATGCTCTTGAGTCTGAGAGTGCAAAGTTGCCTAACAGATGGGTGCCAGATCAATCTGGTGCCGGCTTGGACTATAGATTTAATGTTCTTGCACAGACAAAAATGAATATCGGCAAATATACTTTAGGCAATATCACAGCTATAACTCATCAGAATAAAAAAACAAGATTTGATATTATCAGAAAAGACTTTAATAGCTACAACTTTGAAGAAGAGCGATCTACTCCAATATATCGCTTTGAAGACGAGCAGTTTTCTGAAAATATTTTAAGCGGTATACTGCACAATTGGGCGTTAAGATTCAATCCAAGGCATATAATAGAATTTAAAAACCTGTTTACACAGATTGGGCAATCTCAATACGTAGATCGAGGTGGTGAGCATCTAGAGTTTGGATTTTTCCCGAGCAACCATTCATTTCAGCATTTGTATAGAGGGGTTTATTCCGGGCAACTTCTTGGACGTCATGAATTTTCAGACAGAACCAAATTTGACTGGGTTGTGGGTTATGGAAGATCCTATAGAGATATTCCGGATTATAGACGATACAGGTCTGATGTTGATACATCGAATCGTGCCGCAAACCCAACATTATATATTCCTACGGGGGCAGCTCAATTTTTCTTTCTTGGAAGATTCTTTTCCAAAATGGTGGAAAACACGGTCTCTGCAAACACAAACATAACTCATGAGCTGGAATTGGGTAATTTTAAACCGATCATAGGGACAGGTGTTTTCTTCGAAAGAAAGGATAGAGATTTTACAGCAAGAAACCTTGGATATGTAAGAGGCAGTTTTATGAATTTTGATCAGGAGTTGACCCAGGTTCCGATAGATTCCTTATTTCATCCGGATAACATCAATGGAAATACCGGTATTCTGTTAGATGAGCAAACCAACCCTAATGATTCTTATCAGGCTGGAACAAATCTTCTTGCGACATATCTTTCGCTAAATTTGCCCATTTCTGAAAAGGTCAGGATCATTACAGGTGCCAGAATAGAGAGTTATAATCAAACACTTGAAAGTGCTACCACCGGAGGACAATTGGTTTCTGTGGATACTACATTTATAAATATACTCCCATCAGTTAATTCAACGTATAACATCACTGATAAAATGCTCATCAGGGCTGCATACGGAATGACTTTAAATAGAGCGGAATTCCGGGAAATTGCTCCGTTTAGCTTCTTTGATTTTGATTTTAACCTGGTAAGGCAAGGTGATCCAAATCTTAAGCCTGCTACTATCCATAATATGGATTTGAGATGGGAGCTTTATCCTTCAGGGGGTGAAATGATAACTTTTGGAGCATTTTACAAATATTTTGATAATCCTATAGAAGTCATGTTCCTTCCTGGAGGTGGTTCGGGAGGTATCAAAAGCTTCTCCTATGGTAATGCCAGGTCTGCTACCAGTATGGGAATTGAACTGGATGCCCGGAAATCTTTGGCCGGAGTAACCGATGCCCCTTTCCTGCAAGATTTGGGTATATTGTTGAATGCAGCATACATTAGTAGCAAGGTAAATGTTGGAGATAATATTTTTGCTCAGCGTCAATCCCAGGAAAGGCCGATGCAGGGGCAGTCACCTTATATTATAAACACCGGACTGTTTTACCAAAATGTAAAAAATCAGGTACAAGCAAACCTGATGTATAACATCATAGGAAGAAGGATTTTTGTAGTTGGTTTTGATGAGTATCCGGACATTTATGAAATGCCTAGACATCAGCTTGATTTTACTATTTCTAAAAATATTACAAAAAATCTTGAACTTAGGGCAGGTGTCAGAGATATCCTTAACAATCCAATGATTCTTATGCAGGATGGAAATCAGGACGGGGTCTTCGACAGGGAAAACGATCAGATTATACAATCCTTTAGACCTGGCAGGGTTTATACAATAGGATTGACTTTCAGAAGATAATATAAATTTTTTTAAATAAAAAAAGGGGGCAATTTGCCCCCTTTTTTTTATTTAATACCCAACCTTCTTTCTTAACAATAATATAACATTTGATTAATAACCTAATAATATACTCGCAGTAAGTTTGTGCAAAATCGGATTAGTAATTAAACTAAAATTAACAATGAAAAACAAAAACAACTTTAAGATTCTTAAGACGGGTGGCCAATTTATATTGGGTTGCTTGTTGATAGGAGCAACCATCTTCTCTGAAGGTTGTAAAAAGAAGACTGATGAACCAGACCCAACAGATCAGCCACCATCATCTGCTGAAATTGTAGAAATTTCGGCTGGAGATCTTCCAACCCAAACGTGGACCAAAGATAAAGTTTACAGACTGAACGGTTATGTAAGGGTACAGGATGGCAATGTTCTTACTATTGAGAAAGGAACTCTTGTGGTAGGAGACAGGGAATCCAAAGGCACTCTTATCATCCAAAGAGGTGGTAAAATAATGGCTGAAGGAACCGCCGATGAGCCAATTGTTATGACCTCAGAAAGAGAACCTGGGCGTAGAGAGCCAGGTGATTGGGGTGGATTGGTAATATGTGGAAGAGCCAAAAATAACATTATCAATGGTGGTGGTGGAGAAGGTCAGCTTGAAGGGAACTATGGTGCGTGGCACGGTGGTACCGATGATGATGATAATTCTGGTATAGTTAGATACGTTAGAATTGAATTTGCCGGTATTCCAATTAATCCTAACCAGGAAGTTAACTCTCTTACTATGGGTAGCGTAGGACGTGGTACCGTGATTGACCACGTTATGTGTTCCTATGGACTTGATGATGCCTTTGAATGGTTTGGTGGAACAGTTAACTGTAAAAACCTGATCGCTTACAGATGTCTTGATGACGATTTAGACGTGGATGAAGGATATTCAGGAAAAGTACAGTACGCACTTTCAATTAGAGGCGCTATCCTTTCTGATCAATCCGGCTCTAACGGTTTTGAAGTTGATAATGATGGTACAGGTTCTAATAATCAACCTTATACTTCAGGGGTGTTCGCAAACGTAACTGTTGTTGGGCCAAAGAAACACAGAGAAACTCCTATCGGTTCTGACTTTCAGCATGCAGCACAATTAAGAAGAAATAGCAGGATTTCTATATATAATACCTTTATGACAGCATATCCATGGGGCTTATTTATTGATGATGCAGCAGGTTCTTCAAGTAGTGCAGCACTTAATGATGAATTGCAAGTAAGAAATGTAATTCTGGCCGGTGTTGAAGGATGGGGCTCTAATGGTTACGGATTAGCTTTAAATGAGCACAGAGACGGAACTAATGGACTTCCATATACATTTGTTGACCCACAGGATGGAGTAACAAAACCTCGTGGGAATCATGGTGGAAATCAGCCTAAGGGTTCATCTTTGAGATGGAGAAGTACATTCTCAGGCGCAACTGAAGCTTCAGATGCCCCTCCAACCTCTGTTCAGCCTATGGTTACCTGGTTTCAAACAGCAGCTTATAAAAACCAAAGATTGGCCAAATGGCAAGATGCTGGTATCGATGTTAGCATTTTTGAAAATGGCATTCCAAAAGTAACTCCTAATGCAGGATCTATGCTGCTTACAAGTGCTGATTGGAATAATTGTCCTAAAGCTCAGGATAACTTCTTTGACAAAGTTAACTTCATTGGTGCATTCGGTACAACTGATTGGACTACAGGATGGGCTGAGTGGGAACCACAAATTAAACCATATTTATAAGTAATAGAATATCATGATAAAAGAAAGCCGGGACAATTTCCCCGGCTTTTTTATGTTTACTTTAAAAATCATAGTAAAAAATGAAAAATAAATTACTTCTGTCTTTATGTTTGTTCTTAATCTTTTGTCTGGGAATTTCAGGATGTGCCGATAAGCAGGATAAATATATAATTGAAAACTTCATTCCCGGAAAATCCGATCAAGATACGGTGATGTTAAATTTGGTAACTTATATTTATCGAACTCCGCCACATGCGCGGCGAGAAGACCGTTTTCTTCCTAAACACAGGGCGTATTATGCTGAAAATACATCTAAATTTAAGTTTGACCAGTATTTTGTTGCAGAAGATGGCACTCATTACTATTCAGTTTTAAGGCCGGCAAGAAACATTCACAATAATATAAGAAGCGCAGGAGGAAGGTTTAAACTTGGTAATAATTATGAAATCATAGAATTAGAAGAAATTTATAACACGCCAATGGTTCCTGAGGAAGAAGCAGTAAAGCTTGGAAGAGAACTTTTTACAGAAATGATTAAGGAAGGAAATGTAAAAAAATATATTGGAAACAAAGAGTTTGTAGAATTCCCAGATGAAAGATGTGTATATGATGTTTCTTTGAAAGACTGGAAGTATATAATGGACTGATAATTTTAAAATTAAAAACAAGCCGGTTTAACAGCCGGTTTTTTTGTTTAGTTTTATTGCTTTTCTACATATTGGATAATGTTATAGATTTAACAATAAATTAATTAGACAAAATGTTTAATAAGGGTTTGGTTCTATAAATTGCCTCATATTTTCAACTAAAAATCAAAACCCTATGAAAACATTAAAACTACTATCTTTTTCTTTGCTATTTTTTGCAGCAATTCAAAATTCACTTGCAAATTTAAGCGTTTCTTTTACTCCTTCGTTAAACTCTATTTGCCTACAACCCAACACCTCCACACATATAACCGGCTCCGGATTTGTTCAGAAAGGCCAAGGACAGGTCTCAGAAGGATATATTTATCTTTACCATGAAAATACCAATGGGGGGTTAACGCAATTGGCTCACTTAGGATATATAACAAGTGGAAGTTGGGCAAATAATCAATTTTATTTCTCTGTAAGTCAAACCATTTACGCAAGCAATGGTAATGGCAAACTATTAGTAAGGTACCAACAAACAAGTGGAGGAGTAAATGTAACCGCTCAAAACCAGCCATCTGTTAAAGTCATTAATTTAACAGTGACATCCAACAGAACAATTTGTAATGGGCAGTCGGTATCTTTAAATGCTTCCGGAAGTCAGTCCTATGCCTGGTCTCCTTCTAATGGTTTAAATAAAACGACTGGCTCTACTGTCATAGCTAGCCCCAGCTCTACAACCACGTACACTGTAACGGGAGAATGTGGCTTTTCTAAAACCGTCACCGTTACGGTTACACCGTTACCATCCTTAAGCTTAAGCATGTCTGCAGAGACAATATGCATAGGACAATCGGTTCAGTTGACAGCCTCAGGTGCTGACACGTATCAATGGAGCGATTATGATAATGGATTCTTAAGCACCTATAACGGTAGTTCTACTAACACTGCTACTCCTGCTTTTACAAATTCGTATTTTGTGCGTGGAACTAAAAATGGGTGTTCCAGTACAAGACACTTTATGATCAGTGTACATAATTTTGAGATACAATCAAATGTCGAAAATATATGTATAGGTGGGTCTGCCAACTTGTTTATTCCTGGAGCGGGGATAAATGATCCGTATAATTGGTCTCCGGCTAATACCTTAAATAAGTCTACAGGTAACTCAGTGATTGCTACACCTACAAGTACCACCACCTACTCTGCTACCCGCAACTATGGTTCTTGTTCTTTAACACGACAAAAGACAATTACTACTAGGTTATGTGGCGATAGTTTTGCAGATCCAAACAACCTTGGTGAACTTGAATGGTGTGGTTATATTAATGTAATAGGAACAACATCAGGGTTTAGCAATAACTATCCAAACCAACCAAGTCCGGATGTATTTTATAAGATGCAAATTTATCCAGAGGGGGGAACTAATTTTTCTGCCGCTAGAAGGTCAGGTATAAATGTTATGTTTCACCTCTTAGATGGAAATGGAAACCTTATCCAATCTGGCCAAAATTTCCTTCATAGAAATCTTCATCAATGGTCAGATTATTACATTGTCGTTGAAGGGGTTAATTCAACTCATGGAAATTATGATGTTGCATTTTATAGAGGTCAAGACTGTCCTAGAATTGCTGGTATGGATTTTGAAAACGAAGAAGATGGTGTTACAATAGAAACTGAAAACGCTTCATTTAATGACATAGTCCTTTATCCAAACCCAGCTGAAGGACAATGTGCCCTAATGCTACCTTCCTTAGGATCGGAAGCAAAAATTGAAATTTATAACACTACAGGAAATTTGGTTTCTCAGATATCTACCTCAACGAAAGAAACAATAATTAACACATCTTCTTTTGATAAAGGCATATATCTTGTTAGGGTCTATTATAAAGATCAAATAAAAACGATAAAATTAAGCGTATTATAACATAAACAAAACCGAGTGGGGGGAATCACCCTGAGCGGTCTTAACCAAACCTTAACACTCCCATAATGATCTGTTAGCATTTGAGTGGTTTATTTGTACAATTCATTTTCAGTATCCCCTTAGTTAGTCTAAGCCTGATCATGAAAATTGAACAGTTTATTTTTCCAAGAAAGCCCCGGACGGGGGCTTTTTTTTGTTTTAAGGGCATTTGTTATGGCTTGACTACTGCAACTGAAAAGGCAAAAGTGCTTAAGGTTTGATTGTCAGCGTATAAATGTTTTTACAATTAACAATAACTTAACATTGCCATAACATTTTGGCTAAATGTAAGCCGTAATTTTACTAATAAAAAAATAGTAGATTATGAAAACAAAACCGGAAAGTAAACTAAAATCATTGTTCGCGACCATTGTTATCCCAGTAACCATTGTGCTGGCATACGTTTTTTTCTTCACCGTTCTTGGACACCCATCTAATTTCGTAGACAACAATCCTGAAAACCATCCGAAAGAAGGCAACTGGCTTG
>JBKBXU010000095.1:0-14080 GCA_046313675.1 Cytophagaceae bacterium | reverse complement strand
TCACCTGAAATAGTACCTTTCAAAGCTACACATAATTTAAAAATATCCTTAATTCCTTCTGTCACATTAACCTCCCATTGTTCTTTACTAAGCTCGCCTTTTATGATATTAATGTGCAAATTTCCGTCTCCTGCATGGCCATAACACACCGATTTAAACCCATACCTCTCGCCAATTTCCTTAACCCCTTTAATCAACTGAGGCAAACTACCTCTGGGCACTACCGTATCTTCCTCCTTATAAATGGAATTCACTTTAACCGCATGAGCGACATTTCTTCTTAATTTCCAAAGTCCCTCCTTCTGCCGTGAATTCTCTCCAAGCAAAGGTTCTCCAATGTTGTAAGCATCTACCACTGAAAACACTTTCTCGATTTCAGTATATAGAACATTCAGATCATTTCCATCAACCTCGATCAGGAGATGCGCCTCTATGTCATCTAAAACAGGCATGGGCAAATTCAGGTATTGGGCGCTCCATAGAATGGCATCTTTTTCCATAAATTCCAATGCGGAAGGAGTAATTCCAGCCTTAAATATAGCAGAAACCGCTTCACAAGCATCTTCGATCCGTTTAAATGGCACAAGGAGCACCAAGTCCTGGTCGGGATGAGGAATTAACTTGAATACTATTTTGGTTATAATCCCAAGCGTACCCTCGCTACCAATCATCAACTGAGTCAAATTATACCCTGTAGAGTTTTTTAAAACATTCGCTCCTGTCCATACGATCTCTCCGGTGGGCAAAACCACCTCCAGGTTCAACACATAGTCACGCGTAATTCCATATTTAACAGCCCTGGGGCCACCTGAAGACTCCGCAAGATTTCCACCAAGAAAGCAACTCCCCCGGCTGGATGGATCCGGGGGATAATATAAACCCTTACGCTTGACAGCATCCTGAAAAACCTCCGTAATTACACCAGACTCCACCGTAGCCTGAAAGTTTTTCTCATCAATCTCTATAATTTCATTAAATCTTTCCATAGAAAGTAAAACACCGCCGCAAACAGGCAAAGCCCCTCCGCTTAAGCCTGTACCGGCTCCACGAGGGGTAACAGGAATTTTTTCGTGATTGCAAAAGATTAAAATCCGGCCTATTTCTTCAGCACTACCCGGCTTAACCACGATCTCCGGAAGATATGAAAGGTCTTCTGTCTCATCGTGTGAATATTGGAACAAGGTCTCCTTATCCAGGAAAACATATTCTGAACCTACTATTTTACAAAGTTCATCAAATAAATGAACTCCTGTTACTTTATTGGACATTAATAGAGAAATTATATACCTTTGTTCCTGTTAAATGAGAACCATCCGTAAAAATATTAAATTATTTTCTTTTATAACGCTTTTAGCACTCGCCCTGGTTTCCTGCAAAAGCTCAAAAAAAACTTCATCAACGTATAGCCCTGCAAAACCAAGAACTCAGGTTGATAGCAGAGCAGATAAAGTCATAAGTACTGCCCGTTATTATACCGGAACCAAGTATAAGTTCGGAGGCACCACAAAAGCTGGAATGGACTGTTCCGGCTTGACCAGTACTGCATTTAGAGCCGTAAATATTGAACTTCCAAGAACAAGTGCTGCCCAAAGTACACAGGGAAAAACAATAAAACTATCCGATGTACAAGCCGGAGATCTGGTGTTTTTTTCATTTAAAAACGGATCTGGAAAAGTTTCGCATGTCGGAATAGTCACAGAAGTGAAAGGTAAAGACAATGTACAGTTCATTCATGCCTCTACAAAAGCCGGTGTAATTGAGGAAAATCTTTACGCACCTTATTACAAATCAGTATTTGTCAAAGCCGTCAGGGTTTTATAGAATATAAATTACCTAGCTTTTATTACGGATTACTTGCGGGACGCTCTGTCAGTTGAGTTAGAATAAAATAAAAAAACCTCCCAGTAAAAACTGAAAGGCTCTTTGTGGAGAATATCGGAGTCGAACCGATGACCTCTTGCATGCCATGCAAGCGCTCTAGCCAGCTGAGCTAATCCCCCTTTTTTAATTTTTAATTCTTAATATTGAATTAAAACCTTAAAAAGTATAATTTGAAATTTAAGAATGCAAATATATTTACTTTTTTAAGTTTTAAAAAGGATATTAAAAATATGTTTGTATGGAGATATAAATACTTATCCACTATTCGCAACCTTTCTCTTAAATATACGTGATACGCAGTATTAGCTGAGATAAATAAATTACTTGATTGGCTATCAGAAAAATAAATGTCCTTTCAGGTAAACTTTTAGTTGAAAGCCATTGTTTAATTTATAAACAAGATCTAAAAAAGTTAAAAAAACCATTAAAAAAACAGCTTTTTAAATAATTCACCCTTTTTTTAACAGCGTTTTTTTTTACATTTGAGTAGTATAATTTTTAAAAATAGATTTCATTATTTGTTCCAGGCGAATTAATGTCAAAATTAAAAAACATCATCAAACAACTTTCCCAAAAAGATTTTCAGTCTATCTATGAATCTTTAATGGAAAGCAATGCGGAAAAATCTGCATACCTGCTAAAATTCATGCGTGAGAAGCAACTATCTGATGCCAAAATCATGGATGAGCTGGATGTGAATACCAATGCATACTACACTTTGCGTTCACGCCTAAATCAAAAAATTGAAGAATATCTTTTGCAGCAAATGGAAAGTCCGAGAACTTCCCTTTTGAAAAAAGTTGCAACTATAAACGAGATTATCTTTACTAAGAAAAAAGCCATTGCCATTGCTACTCTGAAAAAGCTAGAAAAAGAGCTGCTTGACTATGACCTTTCAAATGAATTGACCATTGTTTATAAAACATTAAAAAAACTTCAGATAAACTCTCCTGATCAGTATTCGTATTCCCAGCTCTACAACAGGCATGTAGCCTACATGTTGGCTTTGGATAAATCGGAAGACCTAATCGCGGAATACTTTAAAAAATATGGCAATTATCTGTTGAGCAATGACGAAACGGATAAACTAGGGCTGACCCTTCTTAAAGACGAGATTGAAAACATCACCAAACTATATCAGTCTCACAGGATGTATGTCAACCAAAGCTGCATCAACATTTTTCACCGGCTTTATATAGAACCAAATAAGGCCAGGGAAGAAGACGAGCCTATTGAAGAGATCTTTGAAAAGATTCAAAAAATATTTGACCAATATTATCTGGATTCAATTTATTACCACCTCAAACTGGTCTTTGAATACCTGAAATTTGAATATTATTCGAGGCAGAACATATATAAAAAAGCAGAAAAATATTTTGAAGATGTCAATGAATCTTCGCCTATCCTGCTAACTAATTATAGCCTTTACACATTTCCTCCTCAATTCCTTTTAACCAAAATGGAACGAAACATGCGATTGGAGACGGAGCATGAAATGTATGAAGAGAATAAAAAATTCTTTGAGGATTTTGAACTGGACAAAAACAATGTCCCTCAGTTTGTTATATATGTGCTTTATAGGGCAATCAGTTGCTATTATGCAAATAAATATGATGAATCAGCCAGGTGGATCAACAATATGTTGAATGAATTAAGCATGAAGAAAATTCCATATACCCAACTGGAAATTAAACTTCTTCTTGCCCTCCAATACTGCCTGATGGAGGATCATGACCTATTCAACCAACTGGTAAACAGTATACAGAGACAGGTAAGGTTATTAGGTAAACAAAATTGCCAGCACATATTAATTTTCACAAAAATTCTTAAAACATCGTTAAATGATGTAAAGAAAAATAAGGCTTCGAAAATACAAGGATATGTTAATAAACTTAATCGGGTTTATCATACCTACTTCTATCCGTTAAAATATATAAAAAGGGATGGTGATTTTGTAAGTCGCTTATCATAAAATGAAAAGATCCTGCTTCTAACAGGACTTTTTCATTTATAAAGGACTGCTAAAGTTTCTTAAGGTTTTCCTGAGTCAAAGGTTTATTTATGTATTTCAATACATATTGGTTCTTCTTTGCTTTGTTCATATCCTGAGGATTAAGCGATGATGTCAACATAACTACCTTACACTGAGCCTTAATACTGTCAGATAATTTTTCAAACTCATCCAAAAACTGAAAACCATCCATCAGGGGCATATCTATATCTAAGAATATAACTTCTGGAAGAAACATATCAACAGGCCCCTTCGCAAGCTTTTCAATATTTTTTAAAAACTCTATAGCACTCTTAGCACCGGAATGCACAAAGATGTGTTCACACAGGTTAGATGCTTCAATCATTTTTTGATTGATCAAATTATCAATTTCGTTGTCATCAACCAACATCACTGCATGATACTTATTACCGGAAGTTGTTGTCATATTATTATTTCTAATATTCAAAAATTTATACTAAGATATATATATTTCATCCACAAGTGCAAATTATAAATCTATTCAAACATAAAGATTATAAATCAAAGCGAATCCCTTGGGCCAAAGGAAGTTCTTTACTGTAATTAATTGTATTGGTTTGCCTCCGCATATAAAACTTCCAGGAATCCGATCCGGACTCTCTACCTCCCCCGGTTTCTTTTTCCCCTCCGAAAGCCCCACCAATTTCTGCTCCTGACGTTCCAATATTAATATTAGCTATACCACAGTCAGATCCTGAATGAGACAAAAACAATTCCGTCTCCCGTATGGAATCAGAAAATATAGCCGATGACAACCCCTGAGGAACACCATTTTGTATTTCAATTCCATTACTTACTTCTCCTTCATATTTTATCAGGTATAAAATCGGAGCGAAGGTTTCTTTCTGAACCGTAGGATATTCGTTACGTGCTTCAACCAGAGCAGGTTTCACATATAGGCCGGATTTAAATTCCTCTCCTTTTAAAACCTCTCCTCCGGTTACAACTGCACCACCTTCCTTAACAATATTTATTAAAGCCTGCTCAAAACCCTCAACAGCTTGTTTGTCAATCAAAGGTCCAACAAGAATCTTATCTTCCAATGGACTTCCTATAGGCAAACCCTGGTAAATGGTCTTAAGCTTATCTTTTACTCCTTCATACACGCTTTCGTGGACAATCAGACGCCTGGTGGTGGTACAACGCTGACCACACGTACCAACAGCTCCGAAAACCACAGCGCGTATAGCAAGGTCGATATTGGCATTTTCGGTTATAATTATGGCATTATTCCCTCCTAATTCAAGCAGTGATTTACCCAATCGGGCTGCCACTTTTGCTGCCACCTTTTTACCCATAGCCACCGAACCTGTGGCTGATACCAGAGGTATCCGTGTGTCCTCCGCAATAAGGTTTCCTATATCAGCACCTCCCTGAATATATGAAAATACACCTTCAGGGAGCTTATTACTTTTTAACACATCCTGTATAATGTTCTGACAAGCTATGGCTGTCAAAGGTGTCTTTTCAGAAGGCTTCCAGATACAAACATCACCACAAACGGCAGCAATCATGGCATTCCATGACCAAACAGCTACAGGAAAATTAAAGGCGCTAATTATGCCCAAAATCCCCATCGGATGATATTGTTCGTACATGCGGTGCTCAGGCCGTTCCGAATGCATAGTAAGTCCATATAATTGTCGGGATAGCCCCACCGCAAAATCACAGATATCAATCATCTCCTGCACCTCACCTAGTCCCTCAGCCAATATCTTCCCCGTTTCATAGGTTACCAGACGTCCTAAGGAATCTTTATGCTCACGAAGTTTATCGCCGATCTGTCTGACAATTTCACCTCTTTGGGGGGCAGGCACTTTCCTCCAATAAGGAAATGCCTCTCCGGCAGCTTTAACTACCAACTCATAATCGGCCTGATCAGCCAATTCAACAGTGGCAAGCAGCTCCCCATTCACAGGAGAATAGATGCTTTTCTGACTCTTACCCTTCCCAATGGATGAAAACCTCAACCCTGTGCTATAGCAGGGATTATACTTTTGCAGGTTCAACTTTTGCAAAAGTTTTTCAATATCTTCCTTAGGATCCGGATTGGTAACTTCTATTTTCATTATGCTATAAAAAATTGGAAAGCTAATTAAAGAAAAAAGGCGCTTTAATAAAACTCAAAGCGCCTATTATTGTTTTATTTTATGAATTTAAAAACCTATAGCATAGAAACCTTTTTGCCCATTACTATAAATTCCCTCAATCAAAACTCCACCTGATCGGTTTTCTCCCAGAATTTTTGCTACATCCTGAGGATCCCTGACCTTAACTTTATCAATAGCTGTAATAACAAAACCTTCAGCAATACCGGCATCACGAAGCTTCCCTGGACCTATTTTAATAACCTTAGCACCTCCTTCAACCTTAAGTTTTTTAAGCTCATCGACGGAAAGCATCGCTAATTCGGCTCCTAATAATTGTTTGACAACGGCAAGGTCTTTTTTAACAATACTTGTGTCACCCATTTTATTTTTAAGTATGCAGCTCACCTCATTTATTTTACCATTTCTAAGGAACGTCACCATTACCTTATCGCCTGGACGTTGGGTAGCAACACGCTCCTGAAGCTGTGCAGCAGAGTTAACCACGACACCATTAATCCTGGTAATGATATCTCCTTCCTTAATTCCTGCTCCGGCAGCAGAGCTGCCTTCATTAACTGCAGCAACATATACACCTCTGTTGTTTTCCAGGTTTTTCTCTTTAGCCAACTGTCCATTTATGTCCATAATGGAGACCCCAAGCAAAGCTCTCTGAACTGTGCCGTACTTGATTAGATCTTCGGTAACTTTTTGCACCAAAGCCACAGGCACAGCAAAAGAATATCCGGAAAACGAACCTGTCGGGGTAGCAATGGCCGTATTTATACCAATCAGATTTCCTCTCAAATCAACCAATGCACCTCCACTGTTACCCGGATTAACGGCAGCATCCGTCTGGATGAAAGATTCAATAGCCAGGTTGTCCCTGTCACGAAGGATATTAATGTTCCTCGATTTGGCACTAACAATACCAGCAGTTACAGTTGAAGTTAGGTTAAAAGGATTTCCTACTGCAAGCACCCACTCTCCTATTTTAACATTATCTGAATTGCCAAATTTAGCGACAGGAAGTCCCTCTTCTTTAATCTTTATTAATGCCAGGTCTGTAGCAGGGTCGGTACCAATAACTTCCGCAATATATACCCTCTTATCATCCAATGTTACTTCGATTTTATCAGAACGATCAATAACATGGTTGTTCGTAACAATGAATCCATCTGAAGAGATTATTACTCCGGAGCCTGCCCCGGCCTGAGTTTGTCCACCCCTGCCTCCTCTTTGTTCCTTCTGGGGATACTGTTCACCAAAATAATCCCTTAGCATATCTTCAAATGGGCTTCTTGCACCACCACCTGCTGATCCTGCTTCAAAAAATGTTTTTATATGCACCACCGTAGGAGTGGCCTTTTCGGCAGCCTGAACAAAATTCAACCCTTCAGGCACCAGCATGGTGGTATCGGCTATATAATTCGAAAAGCGTACAGGCTGAGGGTGCTCTATGGTGTGATAGGTTTTTTCCCCAACAAGTAACTTATAACCGGCTAAAGACAAGCCTCCTCCTAAAAAGGAAGCAAGGAATACGACTATGACAACTTGCTTAAAATTCATGATCTATGTGTTTTGAATATGAAACAATTTTTTAAAATCTAAAAAAACGGAATGATAACTTAAGAATAACCTTTCATTGGGAAATTAAGTTATAAATTCAGTGAATTAACATTATTTCCAACGAAAAGAGTTTCCAAAAATTACCTCCTTATTTGATTTCAACGGTTTTGAAATTACGTTTAGCTGGCACTTTAGAAACTTTAATTTGTAAAATTCCGTCAATAAATTCAGCGGTAATTTTTTCGCAATCTGCAATTTCCGGAAGTTGAAATCCGCGGGAAAATTTACCATACTTTATTTCATTTACTTTGTATTGCCCATCGGCAACTTTTGCCCTGATTCCGGTTACAATAAGTTTTCGCTCTTCCAGATTTAAGGAAATATCCTCTTTCCTGCATCCCGGCAATGCCAGATAAAGTTCAAAAGCATTATCTTTTTCTATGACGTCGACGGATGGAACAAAACTGCTGTTAACAACATGACCGGCAGAATGATTACTAATAAAATCGTGGATAAAGGAATTGTCATCTTTCCCTAAATAGCCATTAAAATTATTTCTCATGATTACCTCCATTTTTTTAAAAATAGAAACCTGAAAAAATCATTCCAATGGAGAAAAAGTCTAAAAAAAAGTCATAATGACATAACAAACAATCTAAACAAGACATTTTGTCGTAAAACCATTATTCTAAATTATACAATAGACCCCATCATTTAGCAACAAAAAGCACAATAAATCAACCCATAAAACAGCATAAACACCTCAGTGTGCTTAATCCACATTGTGAGCAAGGCGGCTGAAAGTGAATTTACTAGGCAATAAAAATTACGAGAATTAATCTATCGGAAGAGACTTTACATCTCGAATAAAATATGTGATCAGATCAAAGACTTCTGAAAATTTGGTCAATGGCAAGGTTTCAGGCTTATCAAAAACATCGTGGTAGGCATCAATACCGCCAAGGGTATATAAGAAGAAACAAGGCACCTTTTTTAGATAGAAAAAATAATGGTCAGAATTTGCTGCCTCACCACGGCTTTTTATCACTGGCAGTAATTCTTTTTCTTCGTTAAGGCTCGTTAACAAATCAAATTCTTTTGTAAAAACTTTTCCATTCACTACCATCATTCCCTCATCACCGGTACCCAACAAGTCGAGGTTTATCAAAAAACGAACACGTTTTAACGGAAACAGGGGATTTTCAGTATAAAATTTTGACCCCAACAAACCCACTTCTTCTGCACTAAAGGCCATAAATACCATGGTGTATTCAGGAGCATTTTCAGGTTGAGAATAATGGTGGGCCAATTCCAAAAGCATAGAAACCCCACTGGCATTATCATTAGCGCCTGGAAAGAAGGTCTCTTTTCCCATTCTGCCAAGGTGGTCATAATGAGCGGTCACAACTACAAAAGAATCAGGATTGACTGTACCTGGTATGTAACCAAGCACATTTTGTGTTTCATACCCTTTTTTTAATTCGGCTTCAACTTTAAATTTTGCCCTTCGGGATTCCGGATCGAATACCCCTTTTTTAACCTGAAAGAACGGTTTACTATATTGCTGGGAAGACATACTCATAATCAACCGTCTGTCTTCCAATTCTACCACCGCTTTTGATTCATGTATTTTATTTATGATCAAAGGATTCTCCACCATTTTTTGATAGTGAGAGGCATTGTACACAAAAACTTTTCTTTTATAATTCTGCTTTAAAAAAGCTTGCAGCCTTTCCATATCACTGAAAATAAGACTGTCAAGAAATTGAATCCTCCCACTACCCTTCCCGCTACCCGAAAATGGCTTCACCAGATAATCTTTCCCGGGAACCAATTTACCCTGATTGGTCTTCAGCTCCAATTTCCCTGGAAATGTATTGATGTCTATGGTAAATTTCTGAAAATATCCTTTTTTAAAGCTTTTAACACCAAATTCCTCGAACCTGTCTTTGATATAGGTTGCTGCAATTTTATCTCCCTGAAACTCATATCCTCTCCCATGCATTCCTGGAGCAGCTAAGGTGTCAATAAAAGCTCTGACACGACCCATGTCCTGTGCAACGACATCCAAAAAAGCCGGAGAGGTTAAAAACAGAAGAAGTAAAAGCTTTACTCGCATTATTTTTTTGAGATTCTAAATTGATAAATGAAGTAAAAAGCAACATATCCCAATAAACTTCCCAATGCGTCAGCTACAAAATCCAGATAGTCAAAACCCCGGCCTGGAATTATGCTTTGGGCAATTTCAATTACTCCTCCGAGGAAGATTGAGACTAGCAAAGCGGAACGAACCGGATGACGTTTTAGCACGGCATAGGTGTATTGCTTACTAAACCCAACAATCATCAGAAGGGTAAATATTGCAAAAACGAACATATGAGCAAATTTATCAAAACTTACCATGTCCCATATGGTCATTTCCGGCATCTCTTTACCTGGAAAAAGCGTCAGAAAGACAATCAATATTGCCCAGGCTATTGCAAATGCATTGTAACGAAGGAACATTACTGCCCTATTACCTGCTTATAAGATTCTGCATCTAAAAGTCCGTCAAGCGATGACTGATCCTGAATTTTTATTTTTATAATCCACCCTTTACCATAAGGATCAGAATTAACCAATTCAGGACTGGCATCTAATTCCGGATTTACTTCAAGAACTTCGGATGTGATGGGCATAAAAAGATCTGAAACAGTTTTAACCGCTTCTACGGTACCAAAAACAGCTCCTGCATCTACCGTTTTACCCACAGAATCAATATCCAGATAAACAATGTCCCCTAATTCGCTTTGTGCAAAATCAGTGATACCAATATAGGCTGCATCGCCTTCAAGCCTGATCCACTCGTGTTCTTCTGTGTACTTTAAATTTTCAGGAAAATTCATAAAAGCTTTTGTTAAAAATTTAATATTGATTATTTACCCGGAAAGGTTTCCAAAATTATCACATTTTTTAATTAAATACTCAATTAAGATAAGGTAAATCTTAGCTGAATTCCAAAGGCCGTGGTAGAACGCTTAAATGAGCTGGAAATAAGAGGCTCATTGATGCTTCGTTCAAAGTAAAGCTGCAGTGTAAGCCTTTGATTTATCAAATAATTAATGGTTGGCCTGATCTGCCAGTTTATATTACCGGCGGTAATGGTATTTTGCTCATCAAGCTTACGCTGGATAGTAATTCCATTCCGAACGGCCAGGTCCATTCTCAGGGTAAGTTCATTTTTAAGAATGGTATAAGGGTTACCATCCATAGGTATAGGAAGTTTAATGCCCGATTTGGCATATCCCAAACCAAAAATAATCCCTTCATTCCGTAGCTCCGTAACCTGACTGTTGGACATGTTCAAGGTAAGAGTTCTGTCTTTGGTATAATCCAGTTTGCAGGTTATTTTACTCTTTGTTCTGAAATTAATCCCGATCAAGGGAGCAAAACGTTCCGCCAGAGAGATCTGATCCACCACATATACAGGTATAAAGCGGTTGTCCTCATTAAGGCCCAACTCCCAGTTCCGGCTAACATCCTCCAGGCCTCCGTCAGGACGGATAAAATCACCCCCATAAGAAAGGGATGAGGTATAATTAGAAACATTGTACATACATTGGTATCCATGAGATACGGTAAAGCTCGGAAATATTTTTTTCAGTTTCTCAATTTTTGTTAAGCCGTTATAATCTATCCGCCAGTTCGGAAGCGGAATCCGTATGGGATTTGTTCTGGCAGTCGCTGCGCTTTCTCCCGAATAGGCAGCCAGAAAAGCCGGTATTAAAACATCCTGAGAGTTAATTCCATACCTTTCGTCACCTTCGCCCAAACCTCGTTCCCTGTTAAGCCTTGCCCGAACAATAGCCCGGTTTTGTTCCAGTTGCCTGAACGTTTCATCTCCATTATTTCCTCTAAAGGATGTTTTAATAGCAATAAATGATGATGTAAAGCTACCATTTCTGAAGGGGTTTTCTGTCTGATAACCCTGTGCCCCCGTCAATGAATCTACCCCATACCTGTAGAATTCCTGATAATTTGACATTTTTGTCATTTTAGCATCCAGATTAATCTTTAAATCTTTAATGGGTTCCAGGGCTGTTCTTGCTGTAAAATTTTTAGCATTAGTTTGACTGAAAGTCGTATTTAAAGCCCTGCTTCGGGTCAGCCATTCATTATCGGAAGCTATCTGTCGTATGGCCGGATCCTGCGCTCCAAGAATAAACGGAATCATACGCATATATTCGGGACTCAGGGAACTTACGCCAAAGAAATCCGGGGTATACATATACCCGGGCAAAATCATACCTTCGTTTATTGAATACGTAAAATTAACAGTTTTAACACTCATCAATGAGCGTATACCCGCCTTTAATGCTTTGTGCTCCTTTTTCTTTTCTAACGTATCCGCCTTAGATGGCATGGCATTCGGCTTTCGAACCGGGGTTGGCTTATTTATTTCCTTTAAAAACTTATTCTTACTATACAGCTTGTCCATATTAATACGCCCATTAACCGAGCGTTCACGTGTATTTGATGCCATATGGCCTAATGTATCAGCAATGCTCAAGGCTCCGGCTGTCCAACGATACCCCCCGGAATATCGAACATCAGCGCCCAACCAATCTGTAAGAGGAAACTTATCAAAAGGCACCTTATAATTCGCAGCTACCATCTGATTAAAATCCTTCATACGTCCTCCGGTTTTTATCTGATCCCATAAGGCTTGGTTATACCCCACAGAGTCCGGATCTCCATGTGGTTCATCAATCAATGCCATTGCATTGGATGTATAATCAATGGAAAGGCTTTTGGCAAGGTTCCAGTTTACTGCATACGTCCTGTTAAACACAAAAGCTTTTTCATAAAACGGATCCATTACAAAGCCATCCAGAGGATTGCCTTCATAGAATTGTGTTTTAATAATACGCCTGTCCAAATCGCCTCGTACGGAAATACGACTAGGTAACAAACTGAAATTAAAATCTTTAATAAGTTTCAAGTACGGAGACTTAAGAAATCCTACTTTCTTAAATGGCTCATACACTTTGGGCGTTAAACTATAATTATAGGCAAGTGAAAACCGCTGATGCTTAAATTCATATTCTTTTATATCAATATTAGTCCGGGTAGTTTTACTCACGCCAAAAGAAAGTGCAAGATTTTCTACGTCATAAATCCGACTTTTAGCATCCGGATTGGTTTTTACTTTTTGAATATTGGTAAAATTCCAGGCGTTTCGGGTCGTCTGATCCAATACAAAATCCCTGTAAAAATTTCGGAGTGAGTCCGGAATGGAATTCAATGATTTATTTAAGGGCACATCCGGATCCAAGGGATTGTATTGAGGAGAGATCGTCATTTTATCATGGCTGGCATAAAACGGAAGCTTCAGTCCCACTTTTTGAGGAAGAAGCTTATCAAGACTTACATTGGCGGCAACTCCATATTCAAGCGTATTATCTCTTTGCCGTTCCGAAACCCGCTGATCCAAAGAACCAAAACCTGCAGTTACATAGCGAACAGAAGAAGTAATGTTTGCTACATCGGCAAGCTTGGTATTTAATAAAGCCGTTGCAGCCCAACCGGCATTGTTTACGAACTCCGCCAATCGCAATTCATTAAACCATACACAGGTAGACCTTGGCTCACGGGAAGCACCCTCCTGATATGGATTTTTCACACCAAGCATGACGGTTTGAACTGCACTCATATCAGGCCGTCCCCTGACGGTAATACGTCTGTCACCCCGAAATTCTGAATAGGTTTGCGCAAAACCCATTCCGGCAAGGTCGCGGTTCACTTTCACATCCACCAAATCCTCAAGAAGAATATCCAATTCATTTTCTGCACGCCAAACCTCTTCAGGGTGTCTTGCTCCAATATTCGTAAAATGAAGAGGAATAGATATTTCATAG
Source organism: Cytophagaceae bacterium (assembly GCA_046313675.1). Classification (GTDB taxonomy): domain Bacteria; phylum Bacteroidota; class Bacteroidia; order Cytophagales; family Cytophagaceae; genus JBKBXU01. Next base: position 614 of record JBKBXU010000095.1, on the reverse strand, counting down.
TAATTATCAACAAAGTCGGTTCCTATACGAATAAAAGCTTCCATATCTCTGTCCTGAAGAGCATCTTCGGTATGCGCAGCAATGAACATCTTCAGGCGTCGGTAGTTAACAAAATCCATGTTCACGTTTTTATAAACCGCCCTGGATTTACCGTCAGGAAGTCGCTCTGCGCACAGGCTTAGCGATTGCTCATTCAATTGACGCTGTATCTGAGACGTAGCATCAATATCTCTTTGAAAGCCTGGAGGCAGCGTGTATGGGGACCTTACTTCTGAAGGTTGTCCATGTTGCTCAATATTAACCGTAGATACCGTAAAATCCCCGGCACCCGGCTCTGACACAAGGGTAAAATCCGGATCGTTAACATCGTCATGCTGGTAGACACGCCACTGATTGGCCACCATTTGAAAACGAACCAAACGCAAGACAACAGGCTTTTCAAAACCTGTCACGTACATTCTCATAAATCGAATGGACTTAAAACCACTGATGCGTCCTACCGATGCATCCGGTTCACGAATAGGTATTCTGAAAAGATACCAGGTAACTTCTTCTCCATTCACATTCTGAATGTTCTGATCAACAATATAATTCTGCCCAACCACAAAACGGTT
>JBKBXU010000094.1:0-14126 GCA_046313675.1 Cytophagaceae bacterium | reverse complement strand
ATTCTCTTCGTGGCAATGGATATTTGTCACTTCCAACCCTAAATAACAACATTAAAATAATAAATATCAACCATTTATACAAGTAATGTTACTGTTTTTTTAAAGTGACAAAGTAGAACTAGTTAGCAAGGTTGACTTGAATGAAGGAGATTATGTGGCCAATACCAGAAATGATGGTCCAGGAAATATTAAACAGATGATGTCTTATGGAAATGATACTTATCTGCAAGAAGATTTAGAAAAAATCACCAGAAACTATCATGAGCTTACAATATCCGAGCTGTTGGATGTAAATTACCTGAAAATGAAAATTATGGCAAGAAATAATAATTCATAACCATCCGACACCTTAATGTTTCGAATGGTTATGAAAATAGTTTAATGAGCATGGTCATGCCCGTCATGATCATCTTCGTCATGGCCATGATTATATTTTTGGCAGCACTGTGGCAAGGCGTCGTGAGCTACTTCATCCATTGGGTAAAGCTTAGTCTCATGGCCTGTATTCGCTACAATTTGGTGTAACATATTTTCCTGAATCTTGGTGGAGTCATAAGCCACTATCACATTTTTTGACTTTACATTCCAATCGGCTTTTAATACACCTTTGGTTTCTTTTAAAGCTGTTTCAATCCTTTTTTTACACATGGAGCAGTTTCCACGAACATGAAACTCAGTTTCTGTAATTGCTTTATCATCTCCTGCACAGGAGAAAAGAGCGAAAGAGGTTGCCATAATGGCTATAAAAAGTACGTTTTTGATCATTAGTTTAGTTTTTTGTCTGGCTATAAATTTAAAATTTAATTCTGAGGAAAAAAATTCCTTTTCAGGTCTTCTAAAGATAAATATTTTTTACTTTCTCTTTTTAGCAAAGGATTGATCCCTTCTTTGCTTCTTTTGTGAATAGTAATTTTACCGTTTTTCCCCAGGTTAAGAAGGCTACCATTTTCCACACAAATGTAGGCATCTTTTTCAATAATAATTTTTCCTTTTCCTTTGACTGTCAGGCTGGATCCTTCTTTCATGTGCAAGGTTGAGCCTTTTTTTATAATTAGTCTGGCTCCGTCATCAACAATAAGTTGACTTTGGGAATCTAGTGTTAAAATACTGGGGTTGACAAAATCGGGGTATTCGAATTTATTGTTGATTATACGGCCTTTGTTGTGCCGGTCTGGAGTCCCACTTTTCTCTATGCTGAGCATTTTGCCAGGTAAAATATGCATACTGTAATTGTGCCCACTTTTCCCTGGAATCAAAAGATTTCCTGTTAATTTTTGATGTTCTTCTATGTAAACATCGCCATATTTTATCTCAACTTTTACGTTTCCATTTTGCACTATAGGATGTATCGTTATGGAAAGGTTATGAAGTATTACAGGCTCATGTGTGCCGGATATGGGGTCATATTTTCTTAAATTAGTGATTAAGGGATTGTGGCTAAACCCTATTTTTTGAGGGAACATGGAGTTCCCAAACGCTGCATTCGTTCCAAGCCAGCTATAGGTGTATTGACCATCTTCTTTCCATATGGTGGCATATTCATTGGATCGACTGTCTTTGCATGAATTACAATCCATACATCCTTCACAGCGGTTATTAGTGAAGTTTCTGTATATAATTGAGTCGCTGGTATAGTCTGTACCAAGGTTCTCTCTGATGTATGATATGTCGTTATGAGAACCGGATGGATTGGGAGAGACTTTGGTGAAGTCATAAGCCCAATTATCCCAAATACGCTTATCCTTTTCCATATTAAGAATTTTATAATCAAAGTTTCCTTTCGAATGGAGGACTTTCATCCCATTGGCATATTCGGTTGATAAGGATTTAATGATATGATTTCTGTTGTCAGTAAGGTTTTCAATGTAGATGAACAGGCCTTTGTCTGCTTCCGGGATCGGTTCTCCAAAGGCATCTTTTGTAAAAATATCGCGGTAGTCGAACATGCTTTTTCCGGTATGATTTTCCAGCCAGAGGTATTGGGTTGTTCCGGGTATGTTTATTCTCATGGCATCGCCACTGGTCATAAAATCCCGCAATATATAGGTGCCATTCTGTGATGCATTTGTAATATTTCTGTTTTCAGGTAAGTCAATCCATCCAAGATACCAGCTTTCCCATGCGTTGGGGGTGGAAAAAATCATTCCATAATTCATAAAACCCCAGCCGGTAGATGCATAAAAATAGTCTCCATAAACACCGTTAGCAGCAAACAGGTGGGGGCAATTGTACAAGCTGTGCGCAAGTTCATGAAGGAAAATCCCTTTGATACCCGGAAGGTGGAATAGCGAGCCATTGACGGTAAAACCTGAAGATCTGTGTGTTTTAAATTCTTCCGGGTGGCCTTTAATGTTGGTTGTAAATGTAAAGTCAGATGTGGCAGCATATCCTGACAATCCGGGTTTACGCCATATTACCACAATATAATCAATAATATTGTCCGGGTCTGATGTACTGTTGTCAAACAGGAAGTTTGGGTTGTTTTTTCTATGGTCATACCTGCTCCAGTCGTAGTTTGGATATTTTTGCTGGATGGTTTCAAATAAAACTCTATTGTTGGGTTTTGATCCCGGAATATTAATTCGTTCGGGAAAGATGTCTGCCGTGACTCTAAAAGGTTTTCTCTGTTTGTTATTACGACTGGACTGGTAAAAGAAATTAGATAATGATTTATCGCTTGCTTCAGGACGAAATTGCGAAGTGTCGGAATAAAAAAGTTGTTCTATTCCTTCAAAAAATGTTTCGCATGGGGTTTGTTTATTGTTTTCCTGTGGCCAAAAGCTGTTGGTATAATCTGAGTTGTCTTTGCTGCAATCGTCCTCTGTTCCTGCCAGTATTACCAGTATCCGCATATCTCCTGCCGGCGTGAATGGGCCACCATTGGGTGCATATGGCTTCTCTTGTTGAGCAGATGCAGATATGTATAGAACACAAAGAATGAATGAGAATAGGTATTTCATAAGCTATGTACTATTATACAAATAGCATTCCAATAAAAAAACGTTCCCCACTATAAGGAACGTTTTTAATAAGAGATTTAATAGTACTTAATTACATCCTGCACAAGCGCATTCCGCATCAGTCGTTGCACATGCTTCTGCACAATCTTCACAACCTCCACATTCAGAGATGGTGGTTTTAGCAGTACAGCACGCTTCAACTGTTTCACAACAAGCAGCCTGAGCTACACAGCAATCAGCTTTTTCATCTAACAGGTTTACCGAGCAGTTTTTCTTGGCTTTTTTGTTGGTTTTCTTTTCAGCACAGCAACATTTTTTTACAGACGCTTCACTTGGAGCGGCCATTGCTGTTGATACAAATGCAAATGTTATAGTAAATAGGATTGAAAATATGATCGTTTTCATTTTGAATTATTTATTAGTTAGGAAAATAGTTTTTAGATTATGATTACGGACGTCCCAAAGCACAGATGGGATCCGGAGAAATCATAGTCTGAAACACTGTACCCTAACCGGGATATCAACCAATAAAACAGGGGGCTTATAGGATAGGAACGTCTTGTCGGTTCCTGTTAATGTAAACGTTTGATAAAAGAAGTCATTGGCCGGAAGAAGTGTAATGTCCGGTAAAGGTATTTTAGTGTTAAAGTTATCAAGGTCTGCGTCAAGATTGGAGTATTCAATATTGACTTCACATTCGCAGGGAACATCTTTTTCGCAGCAGTTTTTAGTGTCGGAAGAGAATGTAGCCATAGCCATGCCACAAGATCCCTTAACAGTGGCAATACCTGTAAAGGAGATGAGCAGGGTGAAAATTATAGCTATATTTAAAAATCTTTTTGACATAAATACTCTTCAGGATACCTAAATATACGTAAATTAGTTCAAAATAGCAAGTATAAGTGAAAGCTTTTTACCTCAATATTGTTTTAATTTTATTTTATATTCCTGTCTCTCAGGCTCAGGATACGCTTGTAAGCAAGAATTCTAAGCAGGTAGAGATGTGGCAGGAATTGGGTAGGGCGTCTATTGCCCCTGTGGCGCTTACCGGTTTGGGTGTGTGGACTATTGGTGAAAGGGGATTATATAGTAGCGTTGATTTTCGGAGGGATACCGAGCATTTACGCAGGAACTTCCACACCCGAGCTGATGAATATTTGAAGTTTTCAACCCTTGGAGGATATGGAATTTTAAAACTGACTAACCTTCCTTCGCAGAACAGCTATGAAAGAAGCGCTTTGCTTGCCATTCAGTCACAGGTGGTGATGATGTCAATGGTATATGGTTTAAAATACGGGACAGGGATTACCAGGCCTGACGGTAATGAATTGTCTTTCCCATCCGGACACGCAGCACAGGTCTTCTTAGGTGCTGCATTAATAGATCGTGAATACCGGTCAACAAGTCCCTGGCTTAGTGTGGTTGCATATACTTTAGCCACAACAACCGGTGTGATCAGGGTGTTTCGTGATCAGCACTGGATGTCGGATGTCCTGGTAGGTGCCGGAATAGGGATTTTTTCAGTGCATTTAACCTACTGGATGAACAAATTTTTATACCCCCCAAAGCCTGTCTTGAAGAGAAGGGGGTAGCTCCCTATAACAAATTAATTTGAATACTTGTTACAACAAATGATATAAAAAGTCAGTTTATATATAAATAATCTTTCAATTAATCCAATTTGCTATGTATAAAAGTATTCTATTGATAGATGATGACCCTATCAATAATTTTATAAATGCTAAATTGATTAAAAAACTCAGCCTTGCCGAAGATATATTTATATTGGCCAATGGGGAGGAGGGAATTCGGTTTTTACTTAATACCGAAAAAAAAGATCTTCCTGACTTGATTTTATTGGATGTAAATATGCCCATTATGAATGGCTTTGAGTTTTTGGAGATATTCAGCAATCTTACTATTTCAAATAAGGAAAAGATTAAAATTTTCATGCTTACAAGTTCAGGGAATTCTCAGGATCTTGAAAGGATAAAGTTTTTCCAGGTGGATGGTTATATTCAGAAACCTTTAACTTCGGATAAGCTCTTCGATGCTTTGGGAAAAAAGGTGAATATGATTAAAAATAAGGACTTATAAAAAAAGAGGCTGATGTTTAATCAGCCTCTTTTTTTGGGTGGAAGACCGGTCTCGAACCGGCGACCTCTAGAACCACAATCTAGCGCTCTAACCAACTGAGCTACATCCACCATTTATTATCCAACCTGAATATATCAGAATTGGTTTGCAAAAGTACAAGTACAAACTATAATTATCAACTAAAAGCCTGATAATTTTTTTATCTGTCAAAGGATAATCGCTTTCCCGGGTGCCCTTCGTTTATTTTGCCATCTTTATATACGATCTGTCCCGAAACAATGGTCTGGCTTACAGAGGATTTGAAACGTTGCCCTTCCAAAGCAGACCATTCGCATTTATATAAAATATTTTCTTTGTTTACTTCCCAGGCTTGGTTCAGATCTACCAATGCCAGGTCAGCCCAATATCCTTCCCTGATGTAACCACGTTTTTCAATCTTAAAACATTCCGCAGGCGCATGGCACATCTTTTCAACAATGCGTTCCAGACTGATTTTGTTCTGATGATAAAATTCCAACATTATGTTAAGTGTATGTTGCACCAATGGGCCTCCTGAAGGGGCATTCCAATAGTTTTGGGATTTTTCTTCCCATGTGTGCGGGGCATGGTCTGTGGCAATAATATCAAGTTTATTATCAAGCAGGCCCTGAAGGAGAGCTTCCTTATGTCTTGACTCTTTGATGGCCGGGTTCCATTTGATCAGATTACCTAATCTGTTATAGTCATTTTTGCTAAACCATAAATGATGCACACATACTTCTGCCGTTATTTTCTTGTCCTTTAATGGTTTTGTATTGTCAAACAAAGCAAGCTCTTCTTCGGTGGATATATGAAGTACATGTAAGCGGGATCCATGTTTTTTTGCGAGATTTACCGCCATCGATGAAGATTTATAGCATGCTTCTTCATTTCTGATTTCTGCATGCATGGATGGGTGGATGCTATCGCCGTATTTTTCTTTATAAAGTGCCATGTTGGCTTTTACGGTAGCTTCATCTTCACAATGGGTGGCAATAAGCATGGGTGTGCTCGAGAAAATCTTTTCCAACACCTGTTCTTTGTCTACCAACATGTTTCCAGTAGACGAACCCATAAAAACTTTAATTCCACATACTGATTTTGGATTTGTTTTTAAGACCTCTTCTGTGTTGTCGTTGGAAGCACCCATAAAGAATGAGTAATTTGCCAGAGAGTTCTGAGCGGCAATAGCATATTTATCTTCCAGCAATTCCTGGGTCAAGGCATTTGGTACGGTGTTAGGCATTTCCATAAATGAGGTAATACCACCTGCCACTGCGGCTCTTGATTCAGTATAAATATTGCCTTTATGTGTCAGACCCGGTTCGCGAAAATGAACCTGGTCATCAATTATTCCCGGTAACAGATGTTTGCCCTGTGCATCAATTACAGTATCAGCCTTTTTGGAGATGTTTTTGGCAATTTGATTGATATAACCATTTTCAATGTATACATCACGTTCTGTAATTGTACCTTCATTAACTATTTTAGCATTGACAATCAATATGGAACCCATAAATATGTGTTTTACTGTTTAATTTTTTTGCACCTTTGCAAATCTAAATAAAGTCTTTGACTTATCATCTAATAACAGAAAAATATGGGTTTTGATCAGTTTGACCTGAATAAACAGCTATTGAATGCCATAGAAGATATGGGTTATGAGCAGCCTACGGAGATTCAGGTAAAAGCAATCCCTCAAATTTTGGCAGGGCATGACATATTGGGGGTTGCCCAAACCGGTACCGGAAAAACAGCTGCTTACCTTTTGCCAATATTGATGAAAATTAAGTATGCGCAGGGTTTAAATCCAAGGGTGTTAATTCTTGCTCCTACACGGGAGCTTGCCATTCAGATTCATGAAAGTGTACTATCTCTGACCAAATATACAGATTTACGGTCGGTGGCTGTTTACGGAGGTATCGGCCCCAAGAACCAGATAGAGGGAATTGCCAAAGGTGTTGATATTCTGGTTGCCACACCCGGACGTTTTATGGATATTTATTTGAATGGAAACTTAATTCTGAAAGAACTTAAAACCCTTGTTTTGGATGAGGCAGATAAAATGATGGATATGGGATTTATGCCTCAGATCCGGCGTATGCTGGAAGTTATTCCACGGAAAAGGCAAAACCTGTTGTTTTCAGCAACCATGCCTGAAAAGGTGATCAAGCTTTCAGAGGAATTTCTGGAATTTCCATTACATGTGGAGGCTGCTCCTCAGGCAACGCCATCCCAAACGGTAAATCAGGTGATTTACCACACGCCAAATTTTAAAACTAAGATTAATTTGCTTGGGCATCTTCTTACAAAGGAGGAGTTTAGCCGCGTAATAATATTTGTTAGAAATAAAGCTCATGCTGATAACATATACAAGTTTATTGAGCGCAAGATTGATGAAAATGTCCGGGTTATCCATGCCAATAAAGGCCAGAATGCACGGATCAACTCTATGGATGCATTTAAAGAAGGGGATGTCCGCATCCTGGTTTCAACCGATGTTTCTTCCAGAGGTATAGATGTGAATTTGGTAAGCCATGTCATAAATTTTGATGTACCCTTAGTACATGAGGATTATGTACACAGGATAGGAAGAACGGCAAGGGCAGGACATGCAGGGGAAGCCATTACTTTCATAAATAAGGTCGATGAATATTATTTTGGAAAGATTGAAAAACTGATACGGATGCAGGTGCCCGTGGTAAAAATACCGGAGGGGGTAGTTATAGAGGAAACTCCTTTTGAAGAAGCTCAGGAGATGGCGAGAGAGATCGATGAATTCAGAAAAAGAAATGACCCTTCTTTTAAAGGCGCATTTCATGACAAAAAGATGAAAAACTCCAAAAGTTCAGGAGATCCGGGAAAAAAAAGAAAAAAACGTTTCCGATAATCATACGGTTTGAAGAAAACAAAAAGCCTGAAAAAAGCTTATTATTTGAGTAAATAAGATTTTTTATATGCAGGTTCCGCCATCAATAAAGTGGGTTGTTGTATTAATTGGGATTTCTCTGATATTTTTTATTTTTTCTATTGGGAGTAATGTAGTAATTCCGGTTTTTATTGCCCTGTTGTTTTCTCTTCTTATGCTTCCTTTCTGTAAATGGATGGAGCGTAAAGGATTGAGCCGTGGCGCAGCTTCCTTTTTTTCGGTGCTGGCAATGATATTTATCGTGTTGGGGCTGGTATTTTTTATTATTTGGCAGATTGACCGCTTGGCTCAGGATATGTATCAGGTCGAACAACAGTTTCAAAAGTTTGTTACCCAGGTTCAGTTATTTCTTGAACGGAACTTTGAAATCGACCGGGAGCAGCAACAGGAGTTTCTTGACGACATACGGGAAAGCTCAAATGGAATGTTTGAAAACGTAATGTCCATGACCTCATCCTTGTTAATTGCATCCATTTTAATACCAATGTCGATGTTCTTTATGCTTTTTTACAGAAAGAATTATGAAACGTTCCTCTACAAACTATTCCCTAAAGAACAACATAAGCAATTAGATAAAGTCATTCTCAATGAAAAAAAGATTGTTTTTCAGTATATCACCGGTATTTTTACAGTTGTTCTGATACTTGCTATATGTAATTATATTGCATTGTCAATTTTTGGAGTGGATCAGGCACTTTTGTTTGCGGTCATAGCGGCATTGCTAAATATAATACCACTTGTAGGGACATTTATCGGCTCTATACTTCCTGTTGCTTATACCTTGATTATGGAGGATTCTATTTTCCTGCCTCTTGGTATAGCGCTCTATTTTTGGATCATTCAGATTCTTGAAAGCAATATCATTACACCGAACATAGTAGGAGACAGGGTCAGGATCAATCCATATGCTATTATTCTGGCAATCTTTATCGGAGGTGAAGTGTGGGGGCCTGCAGGAATGGTATTGTTTATTCCCATGTTGGCGATATTAAAGGTTGTTTTTAAGCTTTCTGATTCACTGGAGCCTTACGGATATTTACTTTCTGATCCTAATGGTGATGAGGAATCCCTTTTTCAAAAACTAAAAAGGAAAATCAAGGGGAAATAATTTTATTTAGAACTCAAATCTATCAGTTTGGGCTGAATGTTTATTTGCTCCAGGGTATTGTCCTTCTTCATGAGGTGAAGATCTTGTAAAGAAAAGCACCGGGAAACGAAGAGAAAAAGTTATTCACATCAAAAGCCGCTCCCATTATTTAAAACTAATTTTACGTACTTTTGTGTTTGTTTTCAGATACTACTATTAATTCAGAGATTTTAAGCATCATGCAGTCAAAAGCTATTAAAAATCATCAGTTTATAAACAGGCATATTGGCCCTGATTCTTCACAAATAAAGCAGATGCTGGAAGCTTTGGGTGTTGATTCTATTGAGCAATTGATCATGGAAACTATACCATCTGCTATCAGGCTGAAAAAGAAGTTGAATTTACCTGCTGCTGAAACAGAACATGGTTTTCTTGATAAGTTCAGAAAGCTTGCCCAAAAAAATAAGATATACAAATCCTACATTGGCTTGGGGTACTATAATTCCTATACTCCGGCTGTAATTTTGAGAAATGTTCTTGAGAATCCCGGATGGTATACCGCGTATACTCCTTATCAGGCTGAAATTGCCCAGGGAAGGTTGGAAGCATTGTTGAATTACCAGACGATGGTTTCAGATTTGACGGGCATGGATGTTGCCAATGCGTCACTGCTTGATGAAGGAACATCCGCTGCCGAGGCTATGAGCCTGATGTTTAATGTGAAGAGCAGGGAGAAGGCTCAGGCAACTAAGTTTTTTGTTTCAGACAGATGTTTTCCTCAAACCATAGATGTTTTAAAGACTCGTTCTGAGCCGTTAGGCATAGAAGTGGTCACAGGAAATATAAATAGCTTTGATGTTTCCAATCCAGAATTTTTTGGAATTCTTCTTCAATATTCCGATCGGGATGGACAGGTACTTGATTTTACCTCATTTATAGAAAAAGCTCATTCAAATCAACTGTTGGTTGGTATTGCGGCTGACCTTCTAAGTCTTGCCCTTTTAAAATCACCTGGAGAAATGGGAGCTGATGTGGTTGTTGGTACTTCGCAACGCTTTGGTGTTCCCATGGGTTATGGTGGGCCACACGCTGCTTTTTTTGCAACCAGAGATGCTTATAAACGCCAGATTCCGGGCAGGATCATTGGAGTGTCTATAGATGCCAATGGAAAAACTGCCTATAGAATGGCACTTCAGACAAGGGAGCAGCACATTAAAAGAGAAAAGGCAACCTCCAACATCTGCACCTCTCAGGTGCTGTTGGCGGTAATGGCAGGATTTTATGCTGTTTACCATGGGCCGGAAGGAATAAAAGCCATTGCGGATGACGTGCATATAAAAACGTCCATGTTGGCGGGGACATTAGAAACGAATGGTTTTAAGCTCTTAAATAAGAGTTATTTTGATACCATCACATTCGATGCAGCAGGAAAATCTGAAGAAATCAAGAAGCGGGCACTGGAAAAGACTATGAATTTCAGGTATGATGCGCAGAATATAAGCATATCCCTTGATGAAACGGTTTCTTATCAGGATGTCAAGGATATATGTGAAGTAATAGTAGGGGGGGGCGTTGTTGTGGCTGATGGAAAAGGAGCGATACCATCTGAGCTAAGAAGAACGTCTACTTACCTTAGCCATCAGGTGTTTAATACATTTCATTCAGAGCATGAAATGCTTCGTTATCTGAAGCAATTAGAAAACAAAGATCTTTCCCTTGCGCACTCAATGATCTCCCTTGGTTCATGTACCATGAAATTGAATGCCACCAGCGAAATGATACCTGTAACCTGGCCTGAGTTTGGCAGCCTGCATCCTTTTGCTCCGGCAGAACAATGTCAGGGATATAAAGAGTTATTTGAAAATCTCGAAAAGTGGCTCTCCGAGATCACCGGTTTTGCCGGAGTTTCCCTTCAACCCAATTCCGGTGCACAGGGTGAATACGCAGGACTTGTAGTTATAAAAGCATATCATGAAAGCAGGGGCGAGGGACAAAGAAACATTGCCCTTATACCATCTTCTGCGCATGGAACTAATCCTGCAAGTGCTGTAATGGCCGGAATGAATGTGGTTACGGTCAAATGCGATGAGAAAGGCAACATTGATGTTGAAAACCTGAAGCAAAAGGTGGAAGAACATAAAGATAAGCTCTCTTGTCTGATGATAACTTACCCATCCACACATGGTGTTTTCGAGGAAGGTATAAGGATGATCTGCAATATGATTCATGATGCAGGCGGACAGGTGTATATGGACGGGGCTAATATGAATGCTCAGGTTGGTTTGACCAGTCCGGGGGAGATAGGAGCGGATGTATGCCATCTGAACCTTCATAAAACATTCTGTATTCCTCATGGTGGAGGAGGGCCCGGCGTTGGCCCTATTGGTGTGGCTTTTCATCTTGTTCCATTTTTGCCGGGACACAGCGTGGTTAAAACAGGCGGTGAGCAGGGCGTTTCTGCTGTATCGGCAGCCCCTTGGGGAAGCGCCGGTATTTTACCTATTTCCTATGCCTATATTTCTATGATGGGAGCTGATGGTTTAACGGAGGCTACTTCAGTTGCCATACTTAATGCTAATTACCTAAAGGAAAAGTTTAAAGGACATTATCCTCTGTTATACTCAGGTAGAAATAATCGTTGCGCCCATGAATTTATACTTGATTGCAGAAGTTTCAAGCAATCTGCCGGTATCGAAGTGGAGGATATAGCTAAGCGTCTAATGGATTATGGTTTCCATGCACCTACCGTTTCTTTTCCGGTTCCTGGAACCTTGATGGTTGAGCCTACGGAAAGTGAATCTATGGAGGAGTTAGATCGTTTTGCGGAAGCGATGATGGCCATACGTGAAGAAATTCGTGAGGTGGAGGAAGGAAGAGCAGACAGGTCCAATAATGTCTTAAAAAATGCCCCTCATACAGCAGATGTTGTTATTTCGGATAGCTGGAACAGACCATATGGCAGAGAAAAAGCTGTTTATCCTTTACCGGGGGTAAGGGCAAATAAATTCTGGCCTACAGTTTCAAGGATCGACAGTGCTTATGGCGACAGAAATTTATTTTGCAGTTGCGTGCCGGTAGAGAATTATAGGGAGAATGAATCAGTGGAGACTGTTTAACCTGGAATATGCAATAGAACTTTCTATTACGTTGTAAAATAAATCAAATCATTCGCTTTGCTCGTATTTGTGTCTTAACCATAGCGCTGCTATGCTTTGCTACACAAATACGCTGATTTATTGTTCTTTTACTACTCATAACGAACTATCGCATAATCCAGGTTTAATTAAGTTTACTTTTTATTAATGCCAGCTGTTTTTTTATGCCCTTATTCTGGGTTATTCTATTGTACTTCTTTTTGTCCCTCGCAGCTTTTTTAGATTTAGCATCCGAATTGCAAATGCGGACCATCGGAAGGATTTCCCTTTGCCTGTTTGACTTTCTCTTCGACTTTTACTTACTTGAGTGTAGTCCTAATTTATTTCCTTCGGTATCAATAAACAGAGCAAAAAAACCCATTTCCGGGCTAATTTCAGTTTTCGGAAGGATTACTTGTCCACCGTTTTGTTCTACTTTGTCAAGCGTTGGCTGTAAATCATCTTCGACATTTAGGTAAAGAACAGCTCCATCTGTAGTAGGTTTATAATCACTGCCTTTTACCAAAACTACATTAACTGTTTCTTCCTCACTTGGCAAAACACCCATTTGCGTTCCGTCCATATCAATTTCTTCAATACTAATGTCTAAAATCGACTGGTAAAAGGTAACTGCTCTTGAAAAGTCAGATACTGGTATTTCTACGATTGAAATTAAGGTTTTCATGTTTTCTGTTTTTTGATTTACACTATGGTTCACTTCTGCTGTTTGCGAGTAGTTTTTATTTTCTTTGGTATTGTCGCAAGCTGCTATACCAAAACAAATTATGAATGCTGAATTTATAAATAAAGTTTTCATTTTTTTGTTCTCTTTTTTATAGTACAAATATACAGCACATACCAAAGCTGTGGATTGTACAAATACGACATTCAATCATTTTTGTAAATCAAAGAAGAAAGTAACATATTATTTGCATTTTCAAACTTGGATGGGGTGGTTCCTGTAAATTCCTTAAAATCTCTGATAAAATGTGCCTGATCGTAATATGCACTTTCATAGGCAATATTTGTAAGGTTTTCATCTTTATTATTGAGCAGTATTTTTAAAGCTGCTTGTAATCGGATTACTTTTCCTAATTGCTTTGGGCTGATGCCTATCTGCTTTAAGAACTTTCTCTCCAACTGTCTTCTTTTTGAAGAGTCGTCCTTTACTACGCTATTAATCGGACTATTCCCATTTGTAGACAAAAGAGCATCTATTGTTGTCTTAACAATTTTATCAATAGTCATTTTACTATTAAGTGTAGCTAAAAGAAATGTTTCAATAATACTTATTCGCTCTTCAGTACTTTTGGCCTGTGAGATTTTATTTTCCAATTCTTCAGACTCCTTATTTCCAAAGAGAAGTTTTAAGGGTGTTTCCTTATTAGCCAGGTTTTTAATAGGTGCCGTTATAAAGTTGGCAAAACCATAAGGATAGAATCGGATAGCAAAAGTGTTGACATATCCGGTTGGTTCGATGAAAAAAGGTTCAATAGTTTGCCCAAGCACCATTGCGCGTGGTTGTATAATAAAATCTGTTTCGGAAGTATATCGTTTGATGTCATTTCCGAGAATAAATGCCATTTCAATGCAGCCATCAGGAATGATTCGTTGTTTTGGCGCATCAAATTCTGCTGGAATTTCTAATATCCAATAACACTTGACAAGAGCTTCAAGGTCTGGATGAGGTTGAAAGGTTTGATAATTCATTGTTGATGTCGATTTTAGAGTGTCGTGTATGCAGTATCGAAAAATTTGGATCGTCCCGGGACCTCATTTATACCCTAAATCCGCAAGTATTACACAAAAAAATACACTAAAAACTTTAATTCAACTCTTTACAGCACCGGTATTTTCACCTAAATTAGTGACATTAACAAATGCCGTCATGAAAACAATTA
>JBKBXU010000093.1:0-14272 GCA_046313675.1 Cytophagaceae bacterium | reverse complement strand
CCAAAACGCATTACTATTATATACCAATTCTCCTTCATCTTCAAAACTTCCATTTGCGTTCCAATCAACATATACTTTTACGGTTTTAGGCCAGTCCTGACCACAATTTCCGGTCTCAACCTCCAGGTCAAAGTCTTGGTCAATTATGACTTCTGCCGAGATATGGCTGAAGTCTCTGTAGGCATGGCATCCGGAAGATGTATTGTTTTCCACGGATGCGAATTTCACGGAATTTATTTTAAGCCTCTCCGTACTGAGAGTCCCGGATTCACAATAGGTGAGACGGACAACAAAGTTGTTTTCTGAGACAGCCGACCCTTCAGAATTAGTCACCGTAATAGGGCCGGTAGTAGCTCCTAAAGGTACTACAGTTTGGATGTGGGTGTCAGAAACAACATCAAAAAATGCCGCTTCTCCGTTAAACATAACAGAGGTAGTTCCCAGAAATCCCTCTCCAAAAATAGAAACTTCCTGAAGTTCACGTTCCGCGTCAGGTGAAAAATTTGCGATAGATGGCGCTACTATCCCTGTAGCTTCCTCCACAATTATAGTATAATCCTGTGTTTCTCCATACCCATAATTACCGCATGAAAGTACACCATCAGGATCAGAAGTTTCCCTACATACCACCCTCATTCCTTTTGCTCCGAAAGCTATGTTAGCAGGTACAGTAATTAATTTTGACAGTGTAGTTGGCGCTTGGGTAATTTCACTTATAAAAACAACTTCACCGTCATCTTCATAACTTCCATTGGCATTCCAATCAATAAAGACTTTGACAATTTCACACGTACCTACCCCAATGTCTAAGCCTATCATCTGATTTATCAAAACGCCGGTAGACAAATGTGTAAAATCTCTGTACCTATGACAACCTGATGCTGTATTATTATCTATTGCCCCAATTTTAACGAAGTTAATTCGGGTATCACTATTGGAGTTTGCTCCCGATTCACAATATGAAAGCAGAACTATGAAATCGTTTTGGGATGTAGCAGACCCTTCAGGATTTATTACAGTAATTGGCCCTGACGTTGCTCCTGCAGGCACAAGAGCCCGAATTTCTGTAATAGAGTTAATGTAAAATTCAATCTCAACACCATTAAGTTTCACAGATGTTGTTCCATAAAACCCCTCTCCTTCAATGGTAATTAAGTGACCCACTTCTCCGGAAGCAGGTGTAATATCCGTTATAACTGGCGCTTGTAAATCAGGACTTTCACTCACCATTAATGTATAATCTTGTGTTTCTCCGTATGAATACTTTCCACATGAAGATATTTCATTATGATCATCCGTTTCCCTGCACACTATTCTCATTCTTCGTTCTCCTAAATCTACATATTCCGGTACAGTTATTACAGCAGATAATGAGGTTGTGTAATCGTATACATCACTTACAAATACCAAATCACCCTCATCATCAAAACTACCATTGTGGTTCCAGTCAATAAAGACTTTTGTAACTTTAACATATTCACTGCCACAAGTACCCACACCAACTTCTAGGTTAAATGTTTGCCCTACGAAAACATCTGTAGATAAATGAGAAAAATCTCTGTAGGTATGGCATTCGTCGGTGGTATTGTTATTTATGGCACCAAGCTTTACGAAGTTAATTTTTGTATCACCGTCAAAATTTGCCCCTGATTCACAATATTGCATAGGGAGTATGATAAAATCCCCTGTTGAACTAGCTGAACCTTCCGGATTTGTTATTGTGATAGAACCAGATGTCGCTCTTGAAGGCACGAGTACTTCAATTTTACTTGAAGAAATAATAGTAAAGACCGCATCCGTTCCGTTAAAAGAGACAGAGGTAGTGCCCATAAAACCACTTCCATTTAAGGTGATTATCGTTTGAGGTGATGAAGTTTCCGGAGTAAAAGAAGTAATTACCGGAGCCTCTATCAAAGGCTCTAAAATTTCAAGTGTATAATCCTGGGTTTCGCCATATGTATACATTCCACAAGCATGTATATCATTAGCCCTAAACGTTTCTACACAAACTATCCTCATTCGTACATTTCCGCTTATTGCATATGGAGATATGGTAATAAATCCTGAAAAGGTAAATATACCTCGATGAGCCGTAGTAGTAAGTATTAATTCCCCAGGATCTGAAAACTCACCATCACCATTCCAATCAACAAATACCTTCGCCATTTTATTATAATCATCATCATCACAAGAGCCCAGCGTCAGGTGTAGCTCATACTGCTCTCCTTTCTGAACTGTTGCTGAAATACTGGTAAAATCCCGATACGTACTACATTCCTGATTTGTGGTATTATCAATTTGAGCAAATTGAACCCGTTCAATCATCGTATCATCCATATCCGTGGCTCCGGATTCACAATAATTCTGTGCATGCAGATGACCGGAAAAAAGTATAATAAAGAAAGCTGATAGAAAAAGTGGTAGTTTCATTTTTTGAAGATTTAAAAACAAACAAAAATATTAGAAACAATCAAATTAAAATACTATTATTTTAATTTATTTTTCACCAAAGACCAACTTGTCAAAAAGCCTTGAGTTAAAAAATGTAAAAATCTGATTAAAAGACTCAACCTTAAAATACATTTAAACCTTCTATGACCAACCAATCAGTCCCTTCGTCTGAATTTGTGTTTTAACCATAGCGCTGAGATGCTTTAATAATCAAAATTTAAAAAATATTAATATAGGAAGATGAAAAGTTCAGGATCAAAAAGACATTTTTGTGAATTCTTGATCCGAAACAACAGATATTCTAAACACAAAAATCATCTATGGTAATCCCCAAAATAAACTGGATTTTTACACTTAAAAAGTGTATATTTAACACCCTAATATAAATACCTAACTAATATGTACAGAAATCTAGTTTATTTATTTCTTATCCTGATGGCCTGTTCCACTCCTCAGAAAAAAGAGGAGAGAAATGTAGAACAGGATCTGGAAAAAATCCTCAAAGGAGTTAAACCGCTAACCCTTCGCTGGATCAAGGCCAAAACCGAAACCTGGTCTCCACTGGCAGAGAATCAAATAATTGCCCAACAAACCATGCGTCCGATTATTGCACATGGAGGCTATGAGCCCTGGGCCACGAAACGAGCCGTAGTATGGACAAACAACAATACGTATTCCGGCTCTTTTGAAATCATCGACGTTCGCACCAATTGCCAACCACCAAATGAGCCTGTAGTTTTCAAGGGTGAATTAAAACCTGCAGGAAAACATATCTGGGGCGGCAACAACCTTGTGGCTGACTTTTCAGAATTTGATAAACCAGGATTTTATAAAGTAAGGCTAAAACTTAATGAAACTTATGAAACAACCGATTCCTGGTACTTCCCGATTAAAGAAGGCCTATATCATGAATTGGCAGAAAAAGCTTCTGAATGGTTTCAATATCAACGTTGTGGCGTAGAAGTACCTGGATGGTATGAAGCCTGTCATCTTGACGACGCTAAACTTGAAGGCCATGATAAAAATGTTACGGGCGGATGGCATGATGCAGGGGATTACAACAAGTGGCCAACCTACACGCCTCCTCCATTATTTGCCTTAAGCATGTTTCACGAAACGTCTGCCAATAAAATGAGCAAGGGCAAGGCTGACTATATACTTGAGGAGCTTGCTTATGAGCTTTCCTTCCTTTGCAAAGTACAGAAAGAGGACGGTACCTTTTACTCTATTATTTCCAAAGAAGATAAACCCTGGTTATGGGCAGGAGTTCCTGAACTGGAAGGCCAAAGAGTTGGTGTAAATTTTAATGTTGGAAACGGAGATCCAACCAGCACCGATAATTGCATCAAAATAGGCGCTGCCGTTTTAAAAAGTGCTAACCTCATCAAAAAAGATTACCCTGCACTTGCAGACTCTGCCTTCAAACTTGCTGAAACAGTTTATCAAAGAGCAATTGCTGTCAACTATGAATCCGAGGAATTTGAGCAGGAACAAAAGGATTATTTAGGAATACAGGGAGCGTTACTAAATGCCAATCTTTCATTTTATAAATATACAGGTGACAAAAAATACCTGGAAGATGCAAAAGCAAGGGTAGACAATCTACTTAAGGCCCAGACGTCAGAGGGGACTTTTTACAACGATTACGCAAAAACAAGCTTTTCTACCTGGCCCGATGTGTATCTTCTGTCGCTATATGAATATTATCAGTCTACAGACAACAAGGAAATAAAGGATAAAATTGCTTCTGCCTTTAAGAAGTACAGCGATTACTATGTGGCCTTTGCTGCTAAAAGTCCCTTTGGCCATACCGGACGAATTGATAATGGAGCACATTCTCAAATTATGGAGAACAAAACGGCAGGTTTTAACGCCTGGGCATTATCGTTTACGTATTTGTTGACCGGTGAGAAGAAATACAGGGATGTTGCCGTTAACAATCTGAATTGGATATTGGGCTTTAACCCTGCCGACGTATCTATGATGGCAGGTGTTGGTTTCGGCCCGGGGGCTTATCATCACAGGTATACATCCATTCCAGGTCGTGAAGACGGAATTGTTCCGGGTGGAGTATTAAATGGCATTAAAGCCGGTACCGGCGATTTACTTTTCTTAGGGGACGAGGGTGCTGAAAACTTTGTAATCGGCTATTACCTTCCAAAGGACTATCCAGCCATAGACACTGATGTGCATGGCTGGACGTATGCCTGGTGGCCAAATGAATACCACATTCCAAACAACGCTTATTTTATCATGGCAGCGTACATGCTGGATCAGGCGGGTAAAAAGTAAAAGGAATAAAAAAAAGAGGCTCAAACGAGCCTCTTTTTTTTATTCCTTTACAAATGATTTATTTACTGCAAACTTTCCATCCGAAGTCATTACCCTTACCGAGTAAATTCCGGTGCTAAGTCCGGTCGTGTGGACGTTAAAATCATTGACCCCTTGTTTTAGTTGTACATTTTCCTTTCTGACAACCGACCCTGTCACACTTATAATTTCTATAGTTGCCGGACCTTCAACCGATGAGTTTATTCCAAAATGAACATTGTCTGCGACCGGATTTGGATAGATACGAATGAAATTGATTAAATCCCGGTTTACTTCAACAACAGTGCTATAAGAAAAACCTCCGTCACCGTCTATCTGTCTGAGCTTATAATAATATCGATCATCATTTACAGGCACCTGATCTACATATCCATAAGAGACAAGGCTGCTTGAATTTCCAACCCCGCTTACCGTCCCGACAATATCAAAATTGCTGCCATCCACAGACCTTAAAACTTCAAAGCGATCGTTGTTAATTTCCATGGCGGTTTTCCATTCTAGCTTCACCTCGGTATTGGAGATAAAACGTCCTGTAAAGGAAACAAATTCCACAGGTGTAACGGTACAGCCCTCACCCACCATAAACTTAGAAAGAAGTTTAATATAAGCAGCTTGATAATAAATACCATTTTCTGTTACCTCCCAAGAGTTCTGAGGCCATCCTGTATTCCAATCTCTATAGGATTTCTGTGGGGGTTGGTTTCTTGGTGGCTCCAGAACAACACAAAGTGCATTGTTAGCAGCGCCACCACAACCACCAGGGCAGCAACCATCCCAGTTGTAGTTCCTATTAGCTCCGCCCGGCACTATACCAGGTGCAGGCCCATAGGTTGAAACACCAACTCTGTCCCATAAAGGACTGCCATCATTAAACCACCAGTGATAAACCTCATTGGCAGAAGATTCTGCCCCGTACTCACTCATATTTGTAAGATAAACCATCCCAATTGGGTTTACACCATGCATGTAATGGATAAATCCGGATGCTGCATTTCGGTAGGTGGGGTGGTTGGGAACGTCTCTGTTGTGGGTAATCATATTCATGAATATGAGCCCCTGCTGGTTCTTTGGATTGTTACTTCCCCAGACGTAATTATTATCTGCAAGAAATGCCCTGTAAGCATCGGTTTGGTCGGTGTATCTAGGCAGGTTAGAATGATCATTATTATTCATGGAACCATTATAGCGAGCCCAAATATTATTGGAAACGGCAGCTGTAATGCCCGGAAGTTTTGTATAATAAAGGAGCGTGTTCTGTATAGTATACTGAAAAGGAAAGACAAACCACCAGTTCATCATATTAACCTGCATATAGTTGTCTTCAAAAAAGTTTCGGTAAGCGGCGTTGCCTGTCAAAGCATACAAATAACAAGACGCAGCAATTCTCCGGACGGTTCTGCCATATTCATCGGTTTCATTCTCGCCGGCGGCAAGATTATTTGCTCCGTTAAACCATGTAACATTGGGATTCGCAATGGCCCAATTCCAGGCATTAACGGCTGCCGCTTCAAGTGTGTTGGCATAAGCGGTCATAGCGGGAATTCCTAAAGATCTGAATTGAATGGCTCCCAAGGCACAAACACCTGCAAAGGTCAGAGACGTAGAAGTGGTAGCAGGGCCATATCTACGTTGCTGATTACTTGCGGATGGCGGAGATCCTGCCCCTCCACCAATAACGGAGAGAACTGACCCATTGGGCTCCTGCATACGCAACAGCCAATCAAGTTCAAATTTTATCTCATCCAAAAGGTCTGGAACACCATTTCCCGATTCCGGCAGGTTATAATCATCGGTCCATACAGTGGGATTTTCCTCGTAGGCTAGCAAAAGATCGATCAAGGCGCCCCAGGTAAAATTTACATATTTATTGTAATCACCTGCATCATGCCAGCCTCCATGTAAATCCCTTGATGTTGCAGGGTCGTTTCCGCCTACCAAGCGGCAATCCGTATCCTGTAAGTTTCCCAGATGGCAAGCGGCATCCCCATAACCAACTCCAGCATGGGCTTCGATCTTAGCCACACCACACCTGTGGTAATAA
Source organism: Cytophagaceae bacterium (assembly GCA_046313675.1). Taxonomy (GTDB): domain Bacteria; phylum Bacteroidota; class Bacteroidia; order Cytophagales; family Cytophagaceae; genus JBKBXU01. Next base: position 7,449 of record JBKBXU010000093.1, on the reverse strand, counting down.
AAGGAACGTACAGCCGCTTTCATAACGTTTTCATAAACATTGGCTGCTATTTCAAATTGATAAGATCGCACATTCTGCACCGGGTCATAAACATAAAAACTTCCTTGTTCCGTAAGGTCAGAAAAATCAAACCACCATACCCTGTCGCCGGACTGTGCATGAACTGCACCTCCGTTCCATTCCGTTATTTCATCTGAGAAAACCACTTCATGATCATCCCAGCGACGGACTTCCAGGGTAGCCGAAGGAGTAAACGAAAGGCCGGAATTATACCCTGTCTGAGGATTAGCTATAACCGCAATTTTCTGAGCATTGCATAGATAGCCAAACTGGTCTACCCGGATCAGCTCCTGCACGGCAGGAGTTTGAGAAAATCCATTGATAACCAATAAGCTTAAAAGAGTGTAGACAACAGAAAAAGTTCTCATAATATCCTTATGTGGTTAAATTATCCATAAATGTCACTAATTAAAGTAAATATATGAAATTTTTAATTAATATAAATTTTTAAGAACTATTTAATATATTAGAAACTAGTGTTTCAGAAGAAATAATTACATTTATAAAAACTAAAACCGATAAGAATCAAAGCATGAATCAAAAACGTATAGTGGACACTGCATTAAAGATTATGGGAATATATTTTCTTGCAATGGGCCTGTTAAACTTATCAGATATGCTTATGGTTTTAACCACCATTTATAATGATCCATATAGTGAATATGAATCAGGTTATGTAAGTCAACTATATAGAGGGTATGGAATTAAGACGCTTGCATACCTCAGCCTTTTTGTGGCTTTTACTTTATTTAGCCATCGGATAGTAAAATTTTTAAAACTTAATGAAACGGAAACCCAATCAATACCTTTACCTCCAAAAAAGCAATTAATTGAAATAGCTTTTATAATTGCCGGATTACTGACACTTGCTAATTCAATGCCTTATATAGCAACAGATCTTATAGAGAAAGTTTACTTCTTCAGAGATCCTGAAATTAACTTTTGGAATAACCGAAGAACAGATTTTATTTTCTCCTGTATAAAAATGGTGGTAGGGTTTTTATTTATTGCTTATGCTGCTACGCTTTCAAAAATTATCACCAAGACAAGTGTGCCATCTAAATCTTTGGAAGAAATTAATTGAAATTCATGATGACATACCTCGCTCTCCTTCGTGGCATCAATGTGGGTGGTAATAAGAAAGTCCCCATGAAAGACCTTCAAAAGGCTTTTGAAGACTTAGAATGTCTAAATGTGAAGACCATTCTAAACACTGGAAATGTTAAATTTGATTTTACAAAGAACACATTAAGCAAAGAGGATATAGAAAGCCACCTTGAGGATGTGTTTGGTTTTTTCATACCTGTGATTCTTGTTGCTTCCTCTGACATCGAAACTATAGTAAAAGAAAAGCCTTTCGAAAAAATCAATCTCAGCCCGGATCTGAGGTTTTATGTTACCTTTTTAGATAAGCCGGTACCGGAACAACTCCCTCCAAGTTTGAAGGATGATTCCTTACATATCATGTCTATCAAAGACCAAAGAGTTTGCTGGTACCTTGACCTTTCAGAGACCGGTACAGTGGATGCTATGAAGATTTTAGAAAAAGCATTTGGGAAGAACATTACAACCCGAAATTGGAATACGGTAAATAAAATGGCATTACTTTAAGAACAAAGATTATAGAAACAGCCTTTATTCTTTTACAAAAGATTTATTTACCGCAAATTTCCCATCTGAAGCTATTACTCTTATGGTATATAGTCCAGTAGTAATACCTGCGCATTGCATGTTAAAGTTGTTTATGCCAGTTTTCAGATGTACATGTTCCTTTCTGACAACGCTTCCTGTAACACTGATAATTTCTAAAGTTGCCAGCCCCTGCACGGATGAATTTATAGCAATATGAACATTGTCTACTACCGGGTTGGGATAAATACGCATGGAGTTGATCAAATCCCTGTTGATATCAACAACAGTGCTATAAGAAAAACCTCCGTCACGGTCTACCTGTCTGAGCTTATAATAATATTGATCATCATTTACAGATACCTGATCTACATATCCATAAGAAACAAGGCTGCTTGAATTTCCAACCCCGCTTACCGTTCCCACTTGTTCAAACTTGGTACCATCCACAGAACGCAAAATTTCAAAGCGATCGTTGTTGAGTTCCATGGCCGTTTTCCATTCTAGCTTCGCCTCGTTATCGGAGATAAAACTTCCTGAGAATGAAATAAATTCCACCGGTGCAACTGTACATCCCTCACCTATCATAAACTTAGAGAGAAGTTTAATATATGCCGTTTGGTATCCAATTGAATTCTCAGTCACTGACCAGGAATTCTGAGGCCAACTGGTATTCCAATCCCGATAAGACTTTTGTGGAGGCTGGTTTGCCGGAGGTTCAAGATTTACGCATTGGGCATTAAATCCTCCACATCCACCCGGACAGCATCCATCCAGGTCCCAGTATATATTCGGCCCACCGGTTAGAAAACCTGGCGCAGGGCCATAGGTTGATGTACCAACCCTGTCCCACAAAGGGTTGCCATCAAAAAACCACGAATGAAAAAGTTCATTTACAGATGACTCTGCCCCTAAAGGATTCATATTGCTAAGATAGACTAAGCCCACCGGATTGACCCCATGAAGGTAATGAATAAACCCAGACGCGGCATTTTTATAATGTTCATGGTTGTCAACATCACGGTTAAAAAAAATCATATTGGTGTAGATCAAGCCCTGCTTACTTTTGGAAGCATTACTACCCCATGTATAGTTATTATCCATTACGTAGGCACGATAAGCATCTGTTTGGTTGGTAAAAGAAGGTAAATTGGCATGATCTGCATTGCCCATAGAAGCAGTATATCGCTGCCAGATGTTATTGGACACTGCGACTGTCGCTCCAGGCAACTTCGTATAGTAAAGCAACACATCCTGTGGCGCACATTCAAAAGGATATATAAACCACCAGTTCATCATATTTATATTCATATAATTGTTATCGAAATACGTCCGATAGGCATTATCATTGGTTAGCGCATATAAAAAACAGGAAGCTGCGACTCTTCTGCAAATCCTGCCATACTCATCCGTTTCTTGTTCTCCCGCAGCAATATTATTGGGTTGGTTGAAAAATGTGATGTTTGGATTCGCCAAAGCCCAATTCCATGCATTAATGGCTGCCATTTCAAGCGTGTTAGAGTAAGCAGTCATAGCCGGAACACCAAGAGACCTGAACTGAATGGCTGCTAAGGCACAGACCCCGGCAAACGTCAGGCTTGCAGAAGTTGTGGCAGGACCATACCTTCTTGGTTGGTTGTCGGCAGAAGGTGGAGCGGCTCCTCCTCCTCCAATGACAGAGAGAACAGACCCATTGGGTTCCTGCATTCGTAGAAGCCAATCCATTTCAAATTTTATTTCATCAAGAATATCCGGAATACCATTACCGGATTCCGGCAGGTTGTAATCGTCTCCCCAAATTGCCGGATTCTCCTCATATGCCAAAAGCATATTAATAAGCGTTTCCCAGGTAAAATTTACATATTTATTATAATCACCTGCATCGTGCCATCCCCCATGGAGATCCCTGGTTGTAGAAGCATTGGTGTTGTTGTGCAAGCGACAATCCGTGTCCTGCTGATTACCTAAATGGCAAGGGGTATCGGTATAGCCGGCTTCTGCATGTGGAGCAATTTTGGCAACCCCACAGCGCTGATAATAAAAAGACCTCACAGCCGCTTTCATAACGTTTTCATAAACATTGGCTGCTATTTCAAACTGATAAGATCGTACATTCTGCACCGGGTCGAAAATATAAAAACTTCCTGCTTCGGTAAGATCTGTAAAATCAAACCACCATACCCTGTCGCCGGACTGTGCATGGACAGCACCTCCGTTCCATTCCGTTATTTCATCAGAGAAAACCACTTCATGATCATCCCAGCGACGGACTTCCAGGGTAGCCGAAGGGGTAAATGAAAGGCCGGAATTATACCCTGTCTGAGGATCCGCTATAACCGCAATTTTCTGCGCATCACAGAGGTAGCCAAATTGATCCACACGAATGAGCTCTTGCACTGAAGGAGTTTGAGCGTAGATGTTGTTACATATAAAAAAGACAAGAATAAAGCCGTAAGTTTTTATCATCAGTAGCCTCTTTAAATAAACTTCAATATGGAAATATAAAAAGTAATGTTTTTTCTTAATTTTTTGAATGAAAATCTTAAAATGACCCCTAATAAATGTCTACTTCCATTTTGAAGATGTATTCACAGTAAACGTATGGTCTCGTGCCTCAAATTTTAGCCTGTTCCTGGGTAATTTACCAAAGTTAAAAAGGTGTAAAACTACCGTATCACTGTGACATTAATGGCTGTATCGTTATTTATAATAAGAATATAATATCCCGCATCCACCAGCCTTCCATTCTGGTCAGTGGCATCCCATATTGCAGGAGCAGTTAAAGATCTGATTAACCTCCGGTTAACGTCATAAATAGCAACGGTTCCGGTTTCTTCAATAAAATAAGTATCAGCAATCCCATCTCCATCAGGAGTTATGACCGGATCGCATCTTTCAATCCTGGGTAGCACCATTTGATCTGAAGCCGTACATCCATTCGAATCAACTACCCTGACTTCATATTTTCCCGCTGGCAAACCCTCTACGATTTCATCCGAGAATACCTCATTAAAATTGCTATTACTGATTTCATAGGTAAATGGAATTGTGCCCCCTGATATGGTGGCACTTGAAAGATCAATGACATAGCCTGTTGAGCATTCTTTTTTTCTGATATCTACATATGAGATATTGAACTCTAAACAGGGGAGAACATTTAATTCAAATAAACGACTTTTTAAGAGCAGATTCGGCAAGCCCGCATTGTACACTTTTAAAAGGTACTTTCCGGAGTCTGAAATTTTTAAGGGGTTAAAATGAAACAATGGAGAACCAGAGCTGTCAATGACTTCACCATCCTTTACCCACACATACACATTTCCCGGATCAGGAGAGGTTATGGGGTAGGATATTTTAAAATCAGTTTCAGCCCTTTTATTTTTGTCAATCATCCTGAAATCTTTCTGAAAACCATATTTGAAAGTTGTCAGATTAGGCATTTGAAGTAAAGGCATTAAATCTTCAAAAGTCAGGTGACAACTTGAAACATCAACATTGTATAAATCGGGCTTATTAGCAAGGTAAGGTAAATCATGCAAGGGATTTTTAAGCACAACAAACGTGGTAAGGGTAGTATTGGAATCCAGGGCACTAAAATTTTTTATTTTATTCCCCCAGGCAAACAATTTTGTAAGATTTACCAGTTTATCTAAGCCGATAATGGTATCAAGACCTGTTTTATGAATATGCAGCTCTGTCAGGTTTTCACATATAGAAAAATCAATGGGATCCGGCAGAGGATTTTCTCCTATTGCCAATATGCTCAGATCCGGAAAACTGTTGAGTGCAGGCCAATGAGCTATTTTATTATCACTACAAAAAAGATTTCGAAGTTTACTCGAATTCCTTAGGTCAGGTAAGGCGGTAAGATTGTTGTGCATGACCTGAAAATCTTCCAAATGGATCAGGTCAGTCATGTCAGGCAGTGAAGTCAGCTGGTTACCATTTGCATAGAAATTAACCAATTCTGTTGTAGCAGAAATATCAGGAATTGTAGTCAGTTGGTTATTTGTTATATTCAACGTACGTATCCCTGTAAAATATTCTATACCTGAAGCGTCAACGATTCCGGCACCACTAAGATTGAGCGTTCCGGTTACAGCAGCTGCTTCTGTAATATTTAGTTCCTCCCCCTGCATTACATGGGGATAGTTTTGCATCAACCTGTTCTTTAGATTAGTATCTGCCAACTGAACGTTCTGACACATTCCGCTAATTTTTAGCAAAAAAAGCAATCCCGATATGATAGTTAGTACTCTCAATTTACCTTATAATTGTTAATTCGACCTTTTCTTTTCTGCCATCAGAGTATTTGATCAAAACAAGATATGTTCCCAAAGGAACGATTGTGCCGTTTTTATCAATTCCCGTCCAAGAATCATTCCCGGAGCCAAAATTATTCTCAAAAACTACTCTACCTAAATTATCAAATATAGTAAAAATCCCCTCATCACCATGGCCATAACGCATTTCCCATTTTTCTCCATAATCCGGATTAAAACTATAACTTTGATTTAAAGGACACCAGGTGGGCTCTACCACGACTTGTTTGACATAAAAGCATTCCTTGCCATACTTAACGGATACCTCATAGATTCCAGCCTCCACTTCTTTAACCGTTCCGTTTACATGAGGACTATTTAGTTGGTTTATTTCTATACGAATATTTTCAGGGGTATCCGTCATAACAGAAATTGTTCCCGTAAGAGTATCTCGGCAGGACGGACTGCTTGTAATCTCAAAAGATTGATTACAACCAACATCCGGTTCAGGTTTATCAATTAGTGTCGTGTTTGTTTTTTTTATTTGTCGCAGATGGTTGCTGTCCTGTTTTGCATCAAATACACTGTTTGGCACCGAATCTTTCGGAAAAGGAGGAATAAATTCTTCATCTTTTTGTGGCTGATTTTCTGAATTAGTGATTAAGCCCTGACTACTATCCGTTGCTAAAATGGATTCTTTTTCCTTCATAAGCTTAACTACAGGATAGGTAGTTTTACGATCAGGATCACTTGTTTTCTCTACTGATTTTGTTTGGTTCAGGTCAAGTATTTTTTTCTCCACATGAACCTCGTCTGGACCTTGTGTGATGGCAGGTTCTGTATTCTTACTTACAAAATATGCCAGAATCAGCGCACTTAAAACAATTGCAGATATAATAATTTTAAGGTTATTGCTAATGTCAGGCCCTGTCTTATATTTTACATTTTTAATATCCTTACCGACTTGTTCTTTTAATTCCGACAAACTCGCATAATAGATTGCTTCATTCACCATCTTTTGTTGTTCCACTTTCTCAGCAAGAACTTTATCAAGAGCCAGTTTTTCTTCAAAAGCCATACGCTCCTCCAACGACATTTCATCGTTGAGGTAATTGTCTATAATTTCAGATATGTGCTTTTTATCTCTCAATTTTTTAAAATATTTAAAGCTTCTTGATTTTGAAGTATTAAGGATGTAAAATATTTTTTACACCTGTAATGTTGATTTTTAGCAACTTTTTCATCTTTAAAACCCATGATAGTGGAGATTTCTTTCATACTTTTCTTGTCAAACACTGCAAAAGATAAAATTCTTTTACAGTTTTCCTCCAGTTTATTAAACACCGCATGAAAGATGTTTAATTGCTCCTCTTTAATCATTTCATACAAAGAGTCTGAGTCGTCACAAATATCAAAACCAGTAAGTTCTTCCTGGATAATTTTTTGTTTTTTTCGGGCTTGGTCGATCCATGAATTTTTTTCTACCCGAAATAAAAAA
>JBKBXU010000092.1:10952-14361 GCA_046313675.1 Cytophagaceae bacterium | reverse complement strand
TGACATTGTTATAGAAAAATCCAATATAATTATGGTCGGTGAAACAGGTACGGGTAAAACATATATTGCCCGTACACTGGCCAAAATTCTTCAAGTCCCCTTCTGTATTGCTGATGCTACTGTATTAACAGAAGCCGGATATGTCGGTGAAGATGTTGAAAGCATTTTGACCCGCCTTCTGCAGTCTGCGAATTATGATGTAGAGGCTGCAGAAAGAGGTATAGTATATATTGATGAAATTGACAAAATTGCGCGCAAAAGCGATAATCCATCCATAACCAGAGATGTTAGCGGAGAAGGTGTACAACAAGCTTTATTAAAATTATTGGAAGGAACTTCAGTTAATGTACCTCCTCAAGGTGGCCGTAAGCATCCGGATCAAAAAATGATAAGTCTGAATACAGAAAATATTTTATTCATCTGTGGCGGGGCATTCGATGGAATTGCAAGAATGATTGCAAGTCGCTTAAATACAAACCCTCTTGGGTTTACAGGTCCGAAACAGCGTAAAGAAGATATTGATCAGGAGAATTTACTTCAATTTATTACAGCTCAGGATTTAAAATCTTTCGGATTGATACCTGAACTTATAGGAAGGCTTCCTGTATTAACCTATCTGGAGCCGCTTTCAAAGGAAACCTTAAAAATGATCCTGACGCAGCCTAAAAATGCCATTGTAAAGCAATACACCAAGCTTTTCAAAATGGAAGAAATTAATCTTATCATAGAAAATGATGCTTTGGATTACATAGTTGAAAAAGCCATCGATTATAAATTAGGTGCCAGGGGTCTCCGTTCTATATGTGAAGCAGTAATGACAGATGCGATGTTTGAGCTGCCTTCTCAGGATGAAATAAAGGATTTCACTGTTACCCGAGAATATGCAGAAGAAAAAATAGAGAAATCCAGGTTTAACAACCTGAAAGTTGCTTCTTAAATTACAGGCCGGATTTTCCGGCCTATTTTTTTAGATAGGAAACAATGAGTTTGGCTGCCTTTTCAGAAGCACCTGCTTCTCCCATCAGACTTTTCAATTCACTATAACAGCTTAACTGCTTTTCTCGCTCCTCCCCTTTCAATATTGAATCAAGTTTATTAGAAACAATTTCCGCATTAAACCTTTTCTGAATCAATTCAGGTACGGCTTCCTTTCCTAAAATCAAATTCACCAAAGAAATGTAAGGAACCCGAATAAGCCTCTTTACTATATGATAGGTAACCGGACTTGCCTTGTATACCACCAATTGAGGAACACTAAACAAGGCTGTTTCTAAAGTAGCTGTGCCCGATGTTACAATTGCAGCTTCTGCCAGTGATAAAATATCATAGGTTCTATCCGTAATTACATTCACATTCTTATACTGTCTGAAAACATCATAAACATCTTTTGGAAGATTTGAAACAGCAGCAACCACAAATTGATGGTCTGAAAAATTCTTTATGACAGGCAAAATCTCATCCTTCATGGCAGCAACCTCCTGAAAGCGGCTTCCCGGAAGCAGAGCAATGAAAGACTTTCCTGACAGTCCATTTTTTTCAGCAAAACCTGCTTCAGGATCAAACGCAGCAATAGCATCTAAAAGAGGGTTTCCTATATAATCGGCCTTCACTCCAAATTTTTCATAAAAACTTACTTCAAATGGCAGGATCACAAATATATGCTTTACTAATCTTTTAATCTTAAAGGCTCGTTTTTGATTCCATGCCCAGATCTTTGGAGAAATATAATAGTAAACAGGAATTCCTTTATCCACTGCATATTTGGCAATTTTAAGATTAAAACCGGCAAAATCAACAGGAATAAATACATCAGGTTGAATTGCATCAATATCCCTTTTACAATCTTTAATGGCTTTAAAAATTTTTCGAAGATTTAGAATTACTTCAAAAAACCCCATAAAAGAGATGGCTTGATAGTGCTTTAATATTGTAGCTCCGGCTGTCTCCATCATCTCCCCCCCCCAAGCAAAAAACTCGGCCTCCGGATCAGACTTTTTGATAGCCCTGATCAGGTTGGATGCATGAAGGTCTCCGGAACGCTCACCGGCAATAATGAAATATCTCATTTAGCAAAAGTATAATCTCATATTCTAAGAGATGATTTATAAGAATGATTAGCGCCTATTACCCGATAAAAATCAGAAATTTGTACTTATTCACCCAGGTATTCAACAAAGTTACGAGGAGTTTCATAAAGGGTAATTTTATACAATTTACCATCTGATATTTTCCCAATCTCCGGTTCCAGAATTTTCCATATTTCCATAGCTAAGATTTCTGTACTTGCCATTTTCCCCTTCATAAAATCTACGTCCATGTTAAGGTTTTTATGATCCAGCTTACTGATAACCTTCTCCCTGATCAATATACTTAACTTTTTCAGGTCAATAACAAATCCGGTATCCGGGTCAGGATGCCCTTTAACCGTAACAATTAATTCAAAATTATGCCCATGCCAATTGGCATTGGCACACGGACCGAATACTTCTTTATTTTTTTCTTCACTCCAGTTAGGATTGTAAAGTTTATGAGCAGCATTAAAATGCTCTTTTCTACATATATACACCATTTCAGCTAAATCGGTAATTTCTTTTTGACAACAAATATACAAAGAAAGGAATACCTAAAAAGGATGTTATAATTCCTATTGGAATTCCGGCAGGAGGATAAAGTATTCTGGATATAATATCGCACAGCAAAAGGTAACACCCTCCAATCAATACAGTAACAATAATGTTATACCTGCCTTGAATACCAAAGATTCCTCTCACTATGTGCGGAATCATAAGCCCTACAAAACCAACCGGCCCGGCAATAGCTACTGCCACCCCGGTAAGAAATGAAGAGGAAAGTAAAATAATCCATCTAAATAACTTAATTTCCAGACCAAGGCTTTGCGCCCTTGACTCACCCAAAAGCATTATATTCAAATGCTTATACATAAAACTAAAAGATATAGTTGCCACTATAAGGGCAACAAAAGCTAAAGGAACATACTCCCAACTGGAACGTTCTAAACTACCCAGACTCCAGTAAACCACAGACTTTAATTTACTATCATTATCAGATAGATAAATCATTAAACTTATCAAGGAAACCGACATGGATGAAAGAGCTATACCTGTTAAGAGTAGCCGATCTGGAATAATCTTGCCACTTTTCCACGATATTATTACTGCAAGAAAAGTTATACCCAATGCTCCTGTAAAAGCTGAAAGTGAAACGGTAAAAAAGCTTCCGGCAAGGAATGCCGGAAGTATCATATATGAAAGGTTAACACCCAGAGAGGCTCCGGAAGCTGTGCCTAAAATATACGGATCAGCAAGAGGGTTATTAACCATGGCTTGCATTAAATAGCCGCTTAAAGCAAGGGAACCACCGATTGCTAAAGCCAATAAAACCCTGGGAA
>JBKBXU010000092.1:9164-10942 GCA_046313675.1 Cytophagaceae bacterium | reverse complement strand
GAAGCCTTAAATGAATTAAGATATAATGTAGCTTATTTCCGGCTTCATAGGAGTATAGAGAATCGAATAAATCACTGACGGGAATTTCAAAAGGGCCTGTCAGTAAACCCCATAACATTAATATTAAAAGCAATAATGCATACAGAGGCAGAAAAAAAAAATAATGATAACCTACTTTTCATAAATAGCGCTTGCTAATTCTCTAATAGCTTCTACCACCCTCGGTCCGGAGCGGGATTGTAAATCATCTGTAAGATCAACAACAGCTCTTTCATTATAGCATTTCAGCATTTTAAGCTGAGGCCACACACCAAAAACTTTTTCGGGTGTTGTACCTATAATTATATCCGGATCAACCTTCAACACATATTCAACCGATAATTCAGGCGATTCTTTTTTTAATAAAGTATCAACCACATTATGAGCATTTATATACTTCAATTTATCTGTCATGAAGCTATAATACCCATGCGCATAAATAGGATCCGTCCATATCAAAGCAAGAACACGTACATTTTTTTTATCCCTATAGGTATTCTTAATTTTATTGAGTTCTGACTGAAGGGAGTCTGCCAAATGATCTGCCTCTAATGTATGGTTTGTAATCTCACCCACAGCTCTTATCCCCTCAAGAATATCAGTTACAGTTTTAAATTTAAAAACCACCACCGGAATATTTAATTTTTCTATGGCCTCAATTTCATTTGGGTTATTGATTCCATCTACGGCAAAAACAACATCCGGAGAACTCATTAAAAGGTTTTCCAAATCAAGTGGATAGTTATTTACAACAGGTAAACTTTCAACCGCATCAGGATAGTTGCAATTTTGGGTTCTGGCAATGATCTTGCTCCTGTCACAAATAGCAAATAATAATTCCGTCATTGAAGGAGCAAGCCCGATGATCCTTTGAGGATTTTGGCGAATTTCCACCTCCCGGCCCAAATCATCTACCCAATAAATGGATGTATTATCTTCGTTTTTTTTAAGATTATTAGTGCAGGACCAAAAACCGGATACTAAAAAAAGGACTATATATGTAAACTTCATCCAGGATAATTCTTTCATTTATGAACGATAAATAGAGGCATAAATATATTTTTGTAAATTTAAGCCATCAATTGTTTAACATTGCTATTTAGTAAAAAAATATATTAGAATGATCGTAGTGACGGGAGCAGCAGGTTTTATAGGGAGTGCCCTAATTAGCCGTCTAAATGCTGACAATTATAATCATATTATAGCAGTTGATGATTTTTCTTCACCTGAAAAGAACAAAAATCTTGAGGGTAAAACAATCATCGACAAAGTGCATAGAGATGATTTCTTTGACTGGTTGGACCGAAATCATGAAATGATGGAATTTATTTTTCATCTGGGAGCACGGACTGATACAACCGAATTTGATAAAGAAATTTTTGATCGGCTGAATCTGAATTTTTCCAAAAAAATGTGGGAGGCTTGCTGTAAATATCAGATTCCTCTGGTTTATGCCTCTTCGGCGGCCACCTATGGCCTGGGAGAATATGGTTATGATGACAATGAGCGCTATATACCTTTCCTCAAACCATTAAACCCCTACGGCGAGTCCAAAAATGATTTTGACATATGGGCATTGGAGCAGGAAGAAAAACCTTTTTTTTGGGCAGGTTTAAAGTTTTTCAACGTTTACGGACCCAATGAATATCATAAGTCGCGAATGGCATCGGTCGTTTTTCATGCCTACCATCAAATCCGTAAAACAGATAAAATGAAACTTTTACGATCGCAGAAAAATG
>JBKBXU010000092.1:0-9154 GCA_046313675.1 Cytophagaceae bacterium | reverse complement strand
TAAAGGATGGAGAGCAAATGCGGGATTTTGTTTATGTAAAAGATGTAACAGATGTCATGACTTTTCTTATGCATCGCAGGAAAGATTCAGGAATCTACAATTTAGGAAGCGGCGATGCCCGTACTTTTCTTGCTTTGGCACAAAATGTCTTCCTTGCTATGGACAAAGACGTTAATATTGAGTTTATAGATACTCCTGAGGACATCAGAGATAAATATCAATATTTTACAGAAGCAAATATGAAAAAGCTCCGATCCATAGGATATACTAAACCTTTTTATACCCTAGAAGAAGGCATTAAAGAATATATTACTGAATATCTTTTATCATCTAAGTACTACTAAACTATGTCATCTGAAACGGTTTTATATATAATCATCGGAATATTGAGTTTTGATTTCATTCTGGATCAACTACTCGATTACATGAATCTCAAGCATCAGAAAGCTACTCTTCCGGACAGTCTGAAAGATATTTATGATGAGGAGAAATATGAAAAAGCCCAGGATTATTACAAAACCAATGCTCGTTTTGACTTAATTACCTCTACGTTCAGCTTTATACTTGTTTTAGTATTGTTCAGTTCCGGTGCTTTAGGTTGGCTTGACGGACTGCTTCGTATATATTTTGAGAATTCCATCGTGTTAGCTTTAAGTTTTTTTGCGGTTCTTTTTATTGTTTCAGAACTATTAAACCTCCCGTTTTCTATTTATAGAATATTTGTAATTGAAGAAAGGTTTGGCTTCAATAAGATGACAGCAAAGACTTATGTAACGGATAAATTAAAAGGATATCTGATTGCATTTATTCTTGGTGGTATTTTACTCAGCTTATTTTTGTATCTGATCCTGAATATTGGAAGCAATTTCTGGTTTTGGTTTTGGTTGACAATAGTCGTATTTATGCTGTTAATGAATATGTTTTACACTTCCTTAATTTTGCCCTTATATAACAAACTTACTCCCCTTCCTGATGGCGAACTACGAAGGCAAATTCAGGAATATGCTAAAAGTGTACATTTTCCGGTGCAGAATTTATTTGTAATTGACGGGTCAAAACGCTCTTCCAAATCAAATGCTTTCTTTTCTGGCATTGGGAAGAAAAAGAAGATTGTTCTTTTTGACACCTTAATAGAAAATCACACCGAAGAAGAGCTTGTTGCGGTTCTGGCACACGAGGTTGGACATTTTAAGAAAAAGCATGTCATCTCCGGAATGGTATTATCCATAGTGCAAATGGGGCTAATGCTGTTTATACTATCCTTATTTGTGTTTAATCCAACACTTTCGCGAGCTTTAGGTTCAGAAACCATGTCTATACATTTAAACCTGATTGCCTTTGCTGTGCTATATACCCCTATTTCTCATATTACCGGCATTTTCATGAACATATTCTCTCGTAAGAATGAATATGAAGCGGACAGATATGCCGCTGAAACCTATAAAGCGGAACCGTTAAAAGATGCTTTAAAAAAGCTATCAATAAATAATTTGAGCAACCTCACTCCCCACCCGGCTTATGTATTCGTTCACTATTCTCATCCTCCCTTAGTACAGAGGTTGGAGCACCTCAATAAATTTAAAAAATAATCATTAAATCTCTCTGATTCTAATATTTATTTCATGTGGCGCCTTAGTCTCTCCCCCAAAATACGGGAACAAATAATAACCTGATGCTTTTTCATCGGAACAAGCTCTGTGCATTTCTACCTCCTCCCCGTTAACCGAGAAAACATATTTATCTCCATTCATCCTGAGTGAATATTCATACTCTTTGTTTAGGTCAAGAGAGGTAATGTATTTAAAAGACATTTTCCCATTCACATAGGTATAAGCCATGATCTGAAGTTGATTTTCAAACCAGCGCCAACCAAACCTGGCACTGTTGTCATGATGATGATTACTATTACAATCTGAAAAGCCATACAGTTTATTGGTGTCTCCCTGTTTATTATCAGCTATCTGATACTGCGCACTCTCATCAAAAATAGCCGCAAAACGGAGTTCATTGCCTTCAAAAGAACGCCTGCTTATGGTAGAACGATGGCTATTTTCTTTAATGGTATATTCTACAAAGCCTGTAGTGTCAGGCTTAACTTCAAGCTTGGAGCAGGATACACAATAAGTTAAAATAGTAATTATAATAATAAAGCGTGCAAACATAAGAGCAGGTTTATATTACCCAACTCTGAAATCATAACTAAAATTCCATATATTCAAACCAGGGACTTGTCCGGCAAACAAATTCAATATATTATTGTTACTTAAAATTTGAATTCAGGAATTTTATGAGATATTTTTTACTAACTTTTTTAATGCTGATTTTAAGCATAGAAGGTTTTTCCCAACGTTTTGCCCATCAATCTCCGGATGTTCCTTACAGAAGCCAAGAAAATCCCCACTATTGGGGTCACAGAAAGCCTTACCCGGGATATTGGCAACAGGATGTTCATTATTTCATAAAAGCCAGAATAGATGATGCCACCGACATTATTCATGGTGATGAGTTTCGCTTGGTATACTATAATAATTCTCCTCACACACTAAATGAATTATACTTTAACCTTCATCAAAATGCCTTTCAGCCTAATTCATATTATCATAATTTGAATGAAAACAACAGGATAAAAGTAGAATTTGGAGACTATGAAGCTCAGGGCTTAGGAACCACTTATGAAAATTTATTAGTAAATGGGCAAAGCGTCAAAAGTGTTCTGGATAATACAACCCTTCAGCTAATTCTGAACACTCCTCTTTCTCCCGGTGATTCTCTCGAAGTAAGCATGAATTTTAAAACTTACTTTGACTCCGGCACCATGCGACGACGGATGAAGGAATTTGAAAGTTTTGGATTTAAACATTATGATGGCGTACACTGGTATCCACAAATCGTGGTTTATGATCAAAAATTCGGCTGGGTAGCCAATGAACAGCACCTTGACAAGGAATTTTACAATAATTTTGGTGGATTTGACATAGAGCTTACTTTTCCTCACGATTACATCGTAGAAGCCACAGGTGTACTGGTTAACCAGGAGGAGGTACTTCCGAATGATCTACGAAGGAAACTTGACCTGACAAATTTTGCCAAAAAGCCATGGAATGAAGCGCCTTCCATCATTATTCCAAGAGAAGAGGGCAAAACAAAGACCTGGGTTTTTCATGCTAAAAACGTTCACAATTTTGCATTTACAGCAGACCCCATGTATCGAATTGGTGAAATTGAAGTAGATGAGATAAGAGTAATAGCCCTGGTTCAGGAACCGCATGCTTCTCGTTGGCAACAATCAGCAGGATTCACAGCCAATGTTATTTCCGTTTATTCAAGGGATTTTGGAAGTTATGACTGGCCTAAAATCATTGTTGCTGATGCCAGAGACGGGATGGAATATCCTATGTTAACATTAGATGGTGGAACATACCCCCAGCACCAGGGACTACTTGCCCACGAAGTTGGCCACATGTGGTTTTATGGAATGTTAGGCACCAATGAAACCTATAGAGCTTATATGGATGAAGGCTTTACTCAATTTTTAACGGTATGGTCCATGGACAGGATTGTAGGAGAAGAACGTCAGAGGATTGCTCCCAGCAACTACGTAACCAGACACCTGGACCCTTCCAATAACCGATATGAAAGCCTGTATTACCCATACGTCCATACCATTACGGAAGGCTTTGATGAGCCACTAAACACCCATTCTGCAGGATTTAATGGCGCAATAAGACATGGAGGAAGTTATGGCCTGGTATATTATAAAGCAGGTGTAATGTTATATAACTTAAAGTATATTCTTGGGGAAGAGCTTTTTCTAAAAGCAATGCAGCATTATGTTCAAAAGTGGAAATTTGCCCATCCCTACCCGGAAGATTTCAGACAAGCCATTATAGAATATACTCAAACAGACCTTAACTGGTTTTTCGATCAATGGTTGGAGACTACCAAAACCATTGACTATGGTATTAAAAGGATCAGAAGCGGAGACAATCCAAATGAATATTTAATCACTTTTGAACGGAAAGGCAGAATGCAAATGCCTATTGACTTTACGGTAACAACCACCGATGGCGAGACCCATAAATTTCACATACCAAATACCTGGTTTATAAAGAAAACAGATGCAACCGTTCTTCCTAAATGGTATGGATGGGATAAAATTCAGCCCACCTACACTGCTACAGTCACATTACCAGGCCCCATTGCCAATGTTGAAATAGATCCGGATCATTTCCTTGCTGATGTTGATTTGCGAGATAATAGAAAAGGACAAGGAGGCATACGCTCCTGGCAATTTGACCACAGAGTACCTAATATAAATCGCTGGGATGAAAAACGAAATTTTTGGCGTCCGGACATCTGGTACAATGGATTTGATGGAATTCAATTTGGCCTTAATCTCAGAGGAAGTTATATGACCCGTAACAGTTTTTCAGTCAGTACCTGGTTAAATACAACCATTGGCGGAACCTGGAGAGAAGAAGAACCAACCTTCACGAGCCAATTGTTTGCCTTTGATCTAAGAAATGAAAATAGTTTTAATGAGGTATGGCAGGGATTGAAAATTTCTCAAAATGCTTATTATAATGCCGGAATCTGGAAACTTGGTGTAGGTGCGGAAAAAACATTCCGCAGTCAGGACATGAAAAACCCACGTTTCTCCAGGATATTTTTACGTCCCGGAGTCCTTATCAACGAATTAAACTACAGGCAATACCTTCTTCTTCCAGACCATTGGGGAAGACAGGGAGAGTTTAACAACTTTATAAATTCATTTATAGACATGGGATTCTTCAGAAATTATGTTTATAAAAGAGGAAGCGGCCAAATGACGATTTCAGCAAGGACACCATCCTTTGGATCTGATTTTAATTATGGCTATCTGAGGTTAAATTCCATTAACAGTGTAAGCTACGGCAAAATTGACGTAAGGTCAAGAGTATTTGGTCAATGGGGTACAGGGAATTTTCCAATGGAATCGGCTTTATATCTTGCAGGTGCTAACCCTGAGGAAATGCTTACAAACAGAATCACCAGAGCCAGAGGCTTTGTTCCTGAAGACTGGGTTCGATTTAATGAAACGCCCGGACATTTTCACATGGGAGGAGGCTTGAACCTAAGAGGGTATGCCGGTTACCTAAGTCCGGATCTGATTTCTGTCAACGATGCCGACACCGTGGTATTTGGCTATATGGGAAACTCAGGAGCCGCTGTTAATCTTGAAATAGACTTTGACAAATTCTTCCCTATAAAACCCGGAGGAGTTTTTAAGCACCTAAGTTTTGATACCTATCTTTTTGCAGACGCGGGTATACTAAATTACCAACTAAGCCCTGGAAATTCTGCATTTGGAAAAGTGCGGATGGATGCCGGAATTGGAACAGCTATGAATATAAAATTTTCTCCATTAACAATAAACCCATTAGTAATCCGATTTGATATGCCATTATTCCTAAATACTCCACCTCCCACCGAAAACTTTTTACAGCTCCGATATGTAATAGGAGTAAGCCGGGCATTTTGAAAAAAAAGAGCCAACATATAAATATTTTTAATAGTAGCACGTTAACTATATCGTGTTATAAAGCCAATGACTAACAAGATATTCTTTATATTTTTTATATCTCTCCTGTTCATAACAAGCCTTTCACAAGCACAAAATTACAAGCTGTCTGGCTATGTAAAAGATGCCGGTTTTGATTTTGAGCTTTCCGGTGCTTTCATTGAAATAACAAACCTGAAAAAAGGAATATATGCCGATGATAATGGCTATTTTGAAATATCACTACCTTCCGATACCCTGCATATTAAGGTAGAATACCTTGGATATAAAACCTTCCAAAAAACCATTTATCTAAATAAAGATTATGTACTGAACATAAATCTGGAAGAAGAGGGTATAGAATTAGAAGAGGTTGAAATAAAAGGGAACAAGGTAAATGAAAATATCCTAACTACTCAAATGAGTGTTGTCCGTATTACTCCAAAAGAGGCGGCCCTTTTGCCTGCGTTTTTTGGAGAGGTAGACCTTCTTAAAACCCTTCAGCTCAAACCAGGAATTCAATCAGGTGGTGAAGGAACAACAGGTTTGTATGTAAGAGGTGGTGGCCCGGATCAAAATCTTTTTCTATTGGATAATGCCATAGTTTATAACCCAAACCATCTGTTTGGATTCTTCAGTGTTTTTAATCCTGATGCAGTTCGAAATATTGATCTGTACAAGGGAGATTTTCCTGCAAATTACGGTGGCAGGTTATCCTCCGTTGTTGATGTTACCTTAAGAGAAGGGGATAAAAATTCCTTTAAGGGTTCGGGAGGACTTGGCTTAATATCATCCCGACTTACACTTGAAGGCCCAATTGTGGAAGACAAACTTTCTTTTATCATATCCGGAAGAAGAACATACTTTGATCTAATTACTAACCAGATAAACCGTTGGCAGGAAGGTCAACCAAACTTCAGTCCTATTCCGGCTTATTTCTTCTATGATCTTAATGGCAAAATCTCATGGAACGTAACTAAGAAGGACAAGATTACACTTACCGGCTATTTGGGAAGAGATCAGTTTGGGTATACCAGCAGAAACACCAATTTTGATTTTGATTGGGGCAACACCGTTTCTGCGCTTACCTGGTCACATTATTATAATGAGAATGTATCATCGGATGTTACCCTATTCTACTCAGATTACCAGTACAATATTGAAAACAGGTTCCGTACCTTTTCTTTCAATCTGGGTTCAGGAATAAAAAACTATGGTGCTAAAATAGATTACAATCATAAGATAAGTCCAAGACATACTATTAAATATGGTGGGCAGGCTTTGCTTCATGATTTTGAAATCGGAAGATTTCAGGCAGGGACCAATAATGGAGGTGTAAGTTTAGGTGCCGGCACAGATCTTGGGTCTTCAGAATACGGCATTTATATCACTGATGATTTTATTTATTCAACAAGACTTCGCTTCAATACCGGATTACGGGTATCGGGCTTTTATAATCAGGGGCAGTTCTATTCCGGATTAGAACCACGAATTTCAGGCAGATATCTGGTACAGGACAACATTTCAATAAAAGCAAGTTATGCCAGAATGTATCAATACCTGCATCTGGCCAGTAATTCAGGAGCGACTTTGCCTACTGATATCTGGTATCCATCCACAACCTTAACGCGCCCTCAAAAATCTGATCAGCTGGCAGCGGGAATATCTATCGATCTGAAAGATAATAAATACTCATTAACCAATGAGGTTTATTATAAATGGATGGATCGCCAAATTGATTTTAAGGATGGGGCAAATTTATTCGTAAATGATGAGCTTGAAAATGAATTCGTCTATGGCCGTGGATGGAGCTATGGAAACGAAATTTATCTGGAAAAGAAAAGTGGGCGTACAACCGGCTGGATAGGATATACACTCTCCTGGACCTGGAGGCAGTTTGATGAAATCAATGACGGAATTAAATTTCCTGCCCGTTACGACAGAAGACATGATATTTCAGTTGTTGCAATGCACAAACTCTCAAAAAGAGTAACCCTTACCGGAACCTGGATTTATGGGACAGGAAATGCCGTTACCCTACCTATAGGCCGAATGGTTTTGTTTGATATACCACCCGGACAAGCAACGGTTGTTCCTGTTTATGGAGATAGAAACAGTTTCAGAATGCCTGCATATCACCGCATGGATATAGGTTTGGTTTGGAAGTTTTTCCGAAAATGGGGCGAGTCGGATCTTACCTTCAGCGTGTATAATGTTTACAATAGAAGAAACCCATATTTCTTATATTTTGATGAGGAGGTTAATGCAAATCAGCAAAGTTCAAGATTTGTTGGCAAACAGGTATCCTTATTTCCATTAATACCTTCGGTAACATATAACTTTAGATTCTGATGATTAAAAGGTATATATATATAGTATCATTTTTAGCTGTTCTAAGCTCCTGTACCTCGGAAAAGGAAGTAGTGATTCCTATGCCGGACTATGAAAATGAACCCGTTATTGAATGTTATTTGCAGCCTGGAAGAAATTATAGACTGACATTAACCAGAAGTGTTCCTTATTTATCCGAGTCAAACATTTCAGAGGATCCTAATGCGATTGTTACCATTAACTATCAGGGGAGCATTGATACATTACATTATTTCCCTCACTTTGACACATTATCGGGCAATTATTACAATTACTACTCACCGAAAACTGTTCCATTTGATTTTAATTCATCATTCTATCTGCACATTATAGATAAAAACGGAAAAGAGATAACTGCTAATACCCGTCTCATTCAACCGGTAAAAATTGATTCTGTGGAATTTATATACAATGACCGGAATTTATCTTACCCACAGATTTATTTTAAGGACAATCCTACCACAGCCAATTTTTACAGGTACATGGTAAAAAGGGATTCTTTACATGAAGCAGTAGTTACTGACTTGATTACTGATGATAAATTACTGGAATCGGAGTTGGTCGTTTTAGGAGGAAGGCCACGTTTTGAACCATGGGATCCTGTATTTATTATTCTTTATCATCTTACCCGCGAACACTATGAGTTTTTAATGAGTACTCGGGAAGCAAGGAGTGCCAATGGGAATCCTTTTAGTCAGCCTTCACAAATCAGGTCTAATATTAAAGGAGCAATCGGAATATTTACAGGTCTAGCCTATGACATGAAAGTTCTTCCTGCTACCACCCCATAGCAAGTACATCGGCTAAATGTAAGGTTTTAATATTCTTACCTTTTTTTGCACTAAATCCATTGATATGCATAAGGCAGGATGCGTCGGTAGAAATAATAAATTCTGCTCCTGTAGCTTCCGCATTCTCAACTTTCTGTTCAGCCATACCGGTAGATATAGCCTCGAACTTTACGGCAAAAGTTCCTCCAAAACCACAGCAGGTTTCCACATCCGCCATTTCTATTAATTGCAGGCCTTCGACATTTTTCAATAATTTCCTTGGTTCATTCTTTATACCACATTCCCTTAAGGCACTGCAGGAATCATGGTAAGTAACTTTTGCCTCCATACGGGCGCCGGGAATTTTTTCGACCTTTAGTACATTAACAAGGAAGTCGCTAAACTCAATAATATTTTTCTGAATCTTTCTGTTATGATACAGATAGGAAGATTCTTCAAAAAACCTTTCATAATT
>JBKBXU010000091.1:0-14362 GCA_046313675.1 Cytophagaceae bacterium | reverse complement strand
CAGGGCTTAACTTAACGACATTGATCGGTTGCCTGCGGCTACCGATTTACTAAAAGAAGATTCCAATATTAACCTAAAACCCAAAGGTAGCCTGTGGCTACCATAAATCAATAAAAAGAATAAGGTCAATAAAAGGGCTCTACCACTGCTTATAAAACACCTTCTGCTTAATGGCAAAAGTCCATACATGGTTCCAGGAAAAGATTAAAGGATAACTCGGCAAGCCCCCCGCTACAAACTGGTACTAGCGGTGCCGTTTGTGAAGACATAAACGGTGGCAACAGTAAAACTTAAAAGACAAGCCCAATAAAATTGGGCTCTACCACTGCTTATTATATTCTTTCTGCTAAATCGGCAAAACTTCTATCGGGTTTGTAAAAAGGTTGCTATTTAAAAAATCTCGAAGAGACCCCACTGGGAGACTCTGCGGCGGAGGAATATCGACATTGTTTTTTAAGTTAACGGCTATGGTGTCCCCACAACCATTTTTAAGTTATGAAGATACAAACGAAGCTGTGCACTACCTTACCAACGTCACATTATTGGTTTTCTGAAACTCTTCGCCGTCCTTGAATTTACCACGAACTACATAGGTATAGACGCCCATAGGAGAATTCTGTCCTGACCAGCCAAGGTTATTGGCTTCGGAGAAATCGTTTGTCCGGTATACCAGTTCACCCCAACGGTTAAATACTTCAAACATAAAACCATCTTCCGATACGCCCATCCCAAAAACCCTTAGAGCTTTATTCTGCTCATTCGCAGCAGTCGGTGAAAAAGCATTGGGGATAAAAATATTCTTATACTCTTCAGGAACAATAGGCTTAAACCCTCTTACAAGCAATTCAGCACTTACCGTACCACAGATATTTGAAGCAATAACACTCATTGAAATTTGTCCGATGTCATCATCCGTTGGCAAATAAATCACAGATTCCCCTTCCCCACTAAAATCACCGGCACCGGTACCTGACCAGGTATAACTCAGTTCTTCACCGGAACCCTCTGCCAACAGAGCCAACTCCTCTTCTACATTAAATACAGTATCTGCAATAATTACTACCCCAAGAGGGGTTTCTATATACCGTACCTCCTTCTGAATTGTAGCAGAACAATTGTTAACCGGCTCAGTCACTGTTACAGAAAAATTCCCGGGCTGGTTAACAGAGATCGCAGTACCAGTACCGATAATAGAGTTGTCGGATAGGTTTCTCCACTCAAAAGCAAATCCGGCGTTTTGTGGATCTGAGGCATCCAGGTCTACAGATAAGCCTGTACACTGGGCCACGTAGGGGTCTCCGAGATTAACATAAGGCTTAGGAATCAGTACAACTTTTACGGTATCAGGAAGGCTTCTGCAATTCCTCCCATCGCTTATGCGCAAGTAATACTCTTTTGACTGTTCCGGGGTTACATTTTGAGAGGCTCCCGTTAATATCGTCGATGAATTCTGAGATGTCCAACGATAACTGTAAGGCCCAACGGTACTAGTCGTCATAATTCCGGTTATGTTTGTAGAGGTACCTTCACAAATTGTATCGTTAATACCTGCATTTCCTACAGGCAATGGATTAATAATAAAATTTATAGAGTCCGTATACTGGCAATTCCGCTTATCTGAAACCGTAACATATACATACCCCGGTGTTACAGGTGAGGCGTAAACCTCTTCATTTTCTCCACTAATAACCTCAGCAGGTGACCAGGTATACACATAATCGGACTCTCCTCCGGTTGCATAGGCAAATAAGGAAAGACTATCGCCTAAACAAAGTTGTGCGTCATCCCCTTCTTCTATTTCAACAACAAGGTCAGCTATACGCACCCGTACCTTTGTGGAATCCGTACAATCATACGAATCCGTAACAATTAATGTATATAATGTATTTTCCTCCGGAGAGGCCTCCGGTGACTGAAGTGTAGCATCGTCCAGCGAGGCAGAAGGCTTCCATTCGTAACTATAGCTTGGCCCCGGATTAGGCGTACCACCTGTTACACTAGCTCCCAAAGTCACGTCTGCTCCTTTGCAAATAGTAGAATCTGAGAATAATGGCTCAATGTTGATGCGTGGATTCACCGAAATATTAACTGTGGCAGAATCTCTGCAACCGGAGGATCCTCCACTGTCTCTGACTACCACTTTGTAGCTGGTCGAATTTGTAGGGCGTGCAACCGGATTATAGATGTTCGATTGACTTAGCGAAGCCGCAGGACTCCAGGTATACGAGAAAGGAGCCGTTCCGGAAGTTACGCTAGCCTCCAACTGATGCTCAGAACCATAACATATAGTCGCATTTGGACCTGCACTTACCGTAGGCCTGGGATCAACAAAAATTTGTATGGTATCTGTAGCAGAACATGGGAAAGGGAAAGGCCCTTCTACAGTAAGCCAATATTTTCCGGCAGTAGAAACATTTATAGTTGGTGTTTTAGCTCCGGTATTCCATAAATAAGTAAAAATACCCCCACTCGTACTTGGTGAAGAAAGCGTTATACTCGTCCCCTGACAAATTCTCCGATCGGGACCCAAATTCACGGGAGGAGATTGTAATTCCCAAACAAACACGGTATCCGATAAGGTACAACCGTAGGTATCTACCGCCGTAGCTATATACTCAGCACTTCCATTAGGTACAGAGGTCACAGTTAACTGATGGCTTGTCCCCACGGAAGGACTATTTACATCGTCGATATACCAGTTATAACCCGAAATGTCCGCATGTTGCGTCGCATTTAAAATAAGAGGATCGTTTCTACATTTAAATACCAGATCAGGGTCGTTGGTTATGGCAAATGCAGGGCTTGGATGGTAGCGGACAAAAATGGTATCAAAGTCTTCATTCCCAAAACTATCTCTTACTCGTAATACCCATCTTCCGGAATCAGTTCTGGTAACATTGGCAAATGGATAAGTAGGAGGACCGGGATAACTGGTGTTCTGCCACCTGTAACTAAGTCCTGTTGTTGCCGTTCCACAATTACTTCCCTGTAAAGTAAAAATTGTACCTTTGCAGATGGTAATGGTTTTATTTATAATTGTTTGACCCGGAACAGAAATACATGCATCTACCGCCTGTGCTGCCACCTGAAGTGAGCATACAGTGATAAAAACTAAGGATACTATGTATTTCAGAAATCTCATATAAATTCCCGTATTAATATTCTATTATTTTAGAAACAAACATTTGATCATCAATCATCAGGTTGACCAGGTAAACTCCTACCGGCAAACCGAGTTCTTCTGCACTAAAGCCATACAAATAATCACCCTGCAACTGATAACCATCCTCCAAAATTTTAATTGTCTGCCCCAGCATGTTTTTAACTTCAAGCAAGGTTTTAACTTTTCCGGACAAAGTATATTTTATATTGGTATACCCTTGATAAGGATTAGGGAATACCGAAAACTTAAACGGATTAAGAATTGCGCCAGATATACTATTCGGATCCGTTCCCGGATCCGTGCAATCCTGTACCCTTAAGTCCTGGCTTGCAGAACGTGAACATCCATTTGCATCGGTATAAATATACTTAATAGGATGTGTGCCTACGCCTGCTAAATCCGGATCAAAGTTTGTCTGATTGAATACGCCATTCCCTTCATATACACCACCACCCGGTGAACCTCCGTTAAGCTCATATACCGCATCATCGCCACAAACATCTGCAAAAGAACTAACATAAGAAACGGATGGGGATGCATATATAGACATAAAAGGTGAAACCGAAGATGTTGAAACCGTTGGATTAGAAACTACCCTCATTCTATAGGTAGTACCTGGTGCAATGGAAGATTGAAGTTGGAATTTCATTACTCCACTGGTGGTTCCCGGTTGAAAAGCCAAAATTGCGGTAGGTGAGAAGGCACCTGTAGTGGAAGATAATTGTAAAATAAAATTATTTCCATCCGGCACATCCCCTGTAACTGTAAACGGTACAAATACTGAATCCCCAATACACAAAGGCTGCTGAATATTTCCAATGGTAATAACAATAGGCGTCATTCCTGATGTATATTCATAAAAATCTCCTCTGATGTTTCCATCGCTTCCTGTTCCGGCATATCCCTTATCGCCAATAGCAAAAGCAACGGCACCCGCCACAAGCCCTCCTTTATATTCTCTTTTGGCAACCCATTTGTTCCCTGCCGGATCAAATTCGTAAAAATCTCTTAAGTCGTCATTCGCACCATTTCCTGTACCTACATATCCTTTTCCTCCTAAAGCATAGGCAAAAGCATTTGCTCGCTGTTCCCCGGGCACATCAGCTTTTTGCGTCCAGGTATCTGTCTCCTGATCCCATTCCCATAGGTCATTGTAAAAATCCATGGAATAATCCTGATATACCCTTCTTCCCGTTCCAACATATCCTTTCGTTCCTATTCCAAAAGAAATGGCACCTTCTCTGCCACCGGCAGGAAGTGCAGCTCTTGCAGCCCAGACATCCGCAACAGGGTCGTATTCAAATAATTCATTTTTAACTTCAAAGAAATTCAAAACCCCGGTAGCTATATAACCTTTACCATTAACAGAAAACCCTGTTGCACCACATCTTCTTACCGGATTGCCTCCCATATTTGCTTTTTGAGTCCACATGTTGGTAGCAGGGTCGTACTCGTAAAAATCCCTATAATGCGTAAACCCGGAGATTCCTGTTCCAATATAACCTTTGTTTCCAATAGCAAAGCCGGCAGCAGAACTTCTTGCTGCACCGGGAAAATTTGCCCTCTGTGTCCATTGATTGGTGGCAGGGTTATATTCCCAAAAATCATTTCTATCCACCCCGGATGCATCATGTCCGGTACCAACGTACCCTCTATCGCCAATAGAGAAACCTACAGCCGCAAACCGAAAAGCTCCTGCAAAATCCGCTTTATTGTTCCATTCATTCTGGGCATACGTTATTCCTGAAAACCCCATCAATAGCCCTAAAAGAGCTATTAAAAGAAATTTTCCTGATTTACGATTTTTCATATCTGGTACTTTTTGTAACATATTACCACCTAAAGATGAATAAAGATTTTAATATTATTAAATATGCTTTTTACCGAATCAGAGTTACTTTTCCCTGATATTGCTCACCTAAACTTTTAAATTCCTCAAATTCTGATTCATAAGAAATTATGTATGGATAGCTTCCCGGAGGCATCTCCTGGCCTCTGAAGGTTCCATCCCACCCTTCTTCCGGATTTTCGGAATAGAATATTATCTCACCCCATCTATTAAATATTGTCAGACTAAACTTGCCAATATGTGCTCCATAAACCCGGAAAACTCTATCTCTTGGGTCTCCGTTTGGTGCAAAAGCATTTGGTTGATACATTCTAGGAGGACAAACGTTCTCAAGTACCACACTGTCTTTCGTCCCGCAACCATATTGATTATAGACAATCACATCATAAATTCCAGGAGAAGTAGCATCCAACACCTGGGTAGTAGAACCATTCTCCCATAGATAAGAGTGTCCAGGTCCGGCATTCAGGCTCGTACCTTCGAATTCTAAACATGCTTTTACCAGGTTTTCCATATCTGTTTCAGGATATGCGTGATATGCCACGGTGGTCGTGTCATGTGTCACACACTCTTCCTCTCCTAAACTGTATATTACGGAATACTCACCTTCCAGGTTTACCTGAATTGACTCTGTAAACAAATTTAATGATTCGCCATCCTTAAACCAGTTGTACATAGACTGCGGACTTATGATGTTCGATGGCCTTGCATTCAATGTTACTACATCCCCATCACAGGCATCTACATTTTCAATATGTATGGATGGCGGCGGATAGGTTGTTACTTCAATTTCCTGAGTCGAAGAACACCCAAAATTGTCGGTAGCTCTGACTGAATAAATATCAGTCTGTCCCTCTGCATTAGCGGCAGAAATATTCAAAATATGTGAATTTGAATTAGGGACAGGGGATCCTCCAAAACTCCATTCATAGGTATAAGCCTCGTTTTGTGTGGTACTGATTTCTGAATTAGCTCCAATACAAACAAGCTTATCTTCGGTTTCGATTTCAGGTAGTGGGGTGACAAAAGTAAAGTTCTCCCCGAAAACGATACACTCACCAAAAATAAACATTACAAAGTGCATACCGGGCTCCTGAACCTCAAAGGTCTGTCCATTTGCTCCTAACAGCAGATTAGAATCCCTAAACCACTGATATAAGCCCTGCTGTACAAAAGATGGATTTGCATCAAGCACCAATCCCTCGTCAAAACATTCATGAGCGGTAGTCTGTAAAACCGGTGGATCAAACACAAAGACATTAACCGTGTCATAAATTGTACAACCTTTATAATCGGTCACAGAAAGCACAAAAGAGGTATCAGCTGATGCACTAATCGTTATAATACCCGATGTCCCGATATTTACCCCATCCATGGTATACCAGTTGTATGCTACGTCCGGAACCGGCCTGGCCACAAGATAAGCAGATCCGTTTCTACAAATGGTCATATCCTCTCCGGCATCAGCTACAGGTAATTCTGTAACAATTACCGTCATTTGCGTCTGCACAGGATTACAAGTACCATTACCTTCTGAGGTCAAAGTAAGTGTAGCAAGTCCAGTATTCATATCTGCCTGAGAAGGATAGTAGGTAGCGTCCAAAGCATATTCATTTGGAGCAAAGTAACCACTACCGCTTGTTGTCCATCTTCCTCCGTTGGCATTATGAACAGTTCCGCTTACAGGAGCACCTGAAAGGTCTGCACAGACACTGGCTTCTCCCGTGGCAACCACAGGGCTTGGCGTAATATTTACTTCTTTGGAAGTAAAGTAGGCCTTACATGTTCCATTACCTGTCGTAGTCAAAGTAAATTGAACCTGACGGGCAGCAGTATCAGCTGCACTCGGAATATATTGGGTGCTTAACATGCTTGCATTTGGCTCAAAATACCCTGAACCAGAAGTACTCCATCTTCCACCACTGGCAACTGTCACCGAACCGGATAGATCAATACCTTCCACATCAGCACACACAGTAATGGTAGGGCCTGCATCAACCGTAGGCCGCGGTGTAAATGTAATAAGCATATCATCGGTATAGGTATTACATGTTCCTGTACCTATCGTAGTAAGGGTAAGCCTTACCACACCTGCATTTCTATCTGCAAGTGAAGGAATGTAATTTGCTGTTAATGAATTTGGCCCCGGATCGAACGATCCACTTCCTGAGCTTGACCATGCAGAACCTGTAGCCACTGTTCTGTTTCCATTTAACGGAACACCATCCGTATCATAACAAATGCTCACATCCTCTCCGGCATTGATGGTAGGGCGAGGCGTAATATTTACACGCATAGAA
This sequence comes from Cytophagaceae bacterium, assembly GCA_046313675.1. Lineage (GTDB taxonomy): Bacteria > Bacteroidota > Bacteroidia > Cytophagales > Cytophagaceae > JBKBXU01. Next base: position 7,050 of record JBKBXU010000091.1, on the reverse strand, counting down.
TGACTAACTTCTAAACAAGAGCCTGAACCAGTGGTTGTCAGCGTCAAATGAATTACATTTGTATTTCTGTCCGCAGACGAAGGAACATACCTCGCATCCAGGGTATTGGCATTTGGCAGGAAATGTCCGCTTCCGGAAGAGGTCCAGATTCCACCGGTAGCTTCATCACTTACATAACCGAAAAGTTGAATATGATCAATATCCGCACATACCGTCCTGTTATCTCCGGCGTAAGCAGTCGGAGCAGGAGTTATTCGTATGGTTACAGTCCTGCTTTCCGCAAGACAATCGCCATTTCCGGTTGACTCCAGAGTGAGCACTACAATACCCAGATCTTTTTCAACCTGAGAAGGTTCGTATATTGCATTAAGTGCGTTCCTGCTCGGACTAAACGTTCCTGTCCCTCCCAACCATCTGCCGCCACCGGAAACACTTACTGATCCATTCAACTGAACTGCAGCATTGTTTGCACAAACAGTAACATTCTGTCCTGCACTGACCACCGGCGCAGGTGTAATGGTAATACGCATGTTATCAAATACAGCATTACAAGTACCATTACCAGTGGTAGTCAACCTTAGGTTGGCTTGACCAGCGGCAATTTCAGCAGCCGAAGGAGTATAAGTTGCATTTAACTCCTGGTCATTATTTGTATAGGTTCCAGAACCTCCACTCCACCTTCCTCCGGCAGCAACAGTCACTTCACCTTGTAAAGCTACTGAAACATTATTCGCACAAACAATTTCATCCGGACCAGCATTAACTGTAGGCGCAGGAGTGATCGCAACATGAATGGTATCAGAAACGGCATTACAAGTTCCATTTCCTGTCGTAGTAAGCCTTAAAATCACATGGCCATCCTGTCTGTCCTGAGTTGATGGCACATAAGAAGCATTCAGCGTATGTGCATCTGGGGTAAATGTACCTGATCCATTACTTGACCAGGTGCCTCCGTTTGCCACGGTCACAGCACCATTCAGACTCACTCCGTCGATGTCTGCACAAACCACGCGTACGCCATCAGGATGCGACTCAGGAGCCGGGGTTATAGTAATATTTATAGTTGATGAAATCGGATTACAAATACCGTTTCCTGTGGTTGTCAGGGTCAGAATTACTCCTCCGTCATCAATATCATCCTGAGAAGGTACATAAATCGCATTCAACGTAGTAGCATTTGGCTCGAATGTTCCGTTGCCATTGCTCGTCCATTCTCCTCCGGTAGCTACGGTAACAGAACCGTTTAACTGAATACCGGTCACATCAGCACAAACCGTACGATTTGAACCAGCATTTACCGTCGGTGCTGTAGTGAAGGTAATTCTCATATTCCTGAATACAGGATTACAAAGGTCGTTGTCAATAGAGGTTAACCTTAGCATAACCTGTCCGGCATTTTTATCAGCCTGACTAGGATAATAGAATGCATTTAGATCTTCATCATCGCTAAATGTTCCTGTTCCAAAGCTTGACCATCTGCCTCCACCGGCTACAGTCACCACACCATTTAACTGAATTTCATCTCTATCTCTACACACAGTCATATTCGCTCCAGGATTTACGGTAGGAACAGGATTAATGGTAAGACGCATTACATCGTTGACAGAATTACAGCTACCGTTACCGGTACTGGTTAAGGTAAAATCAACAAAGCCTGTGCTTATATCGGCATCGGAAACATAGTACTCTGCATTTAAAGAATTACTTCCCGGAGCAAAAGATCCTGTTCCGGAAGAACTCCAGGTAGCACCTGAGGCTACGGTAACAGAACCTGATAATGAAACGACTGTATTATCACCGCAAATTTCCTGAGGATCGCCGGCATCGATGGTTGGTGCATCGGTAATGGTAATCACCAAACTATCTGCAACCGCCATACATAAACCGTTATCGGTAGTTATTAATCGAATGGTTACAGAACCATTGGTACTATCTTCAGAAGACAAATAATAAATTGTACTCAATTCAGTATATTCAGAGAACGACCCATTGGTGGAAGAGGACCATAGAATGCCACCGGCATTGGCAAATTCACCTGTTAACTGTACACCTCCTGCATCGGCACAAACCATTCTGTCAGCACCTGCAAAAACAGTCGGTGCAGGATTTATCGTAACCCTTACATTATCGAACGATTCCGAACAAGCCAGGTTTCCTGTTGTTTCAAGTGTGAAGATTACAAATCCATCGGCTTTATCAGCATCGGATGGGTAATATATTGCATCCACATCGGTAGGATCAGAGAATGTTCCTGAACCGGAAGTGTGCCACAGAGAACCGGGAGCATTAAATACTTCCCCATCAAGAGTAAACTCATCCAGGTCGGCACATATGGTAAAATCATCACCGGCTACTGCTAGCGGCCTTGGCAGGTACGTAACTACAATAGTATCTGTTACAGGATTACAATCACCGTTACCGGTAGTCCTTAGTATCAACTCTATTCCTCCTGAATTAATATCATCCTCTGAAGGAATATAAGTTGAATTCAAAGTGTATTCATCCGGAGTAAAGAATCCTGTACCTGTAGTCACCCACATACCACCTGAAGCTACCGAAATGAACCCAGTCAAAGGCACTTCAGGAGAATCGGCGCACAGGGTGGTATCGCTACCGGCATTTACAATAGCTATAGGAGCCGGCGTAAATGTTAAGGTCATTTCATCATATACCGGGAAACAAGGCTCCATGCCAGTTGTAGTCAGGCGTATTACAACAGAACCAGCCAGGGTATCATCAGCCGAAGGGACATAGAAAACTTCCATATCGGTATCTGAAGGCTGGAAATCTCCGGATCCGGAGGTCGTCCAGATTCCACCCGGAGCATTGGTTACTGAACCTGTTAGCGTCATCCCGCCACTGTTGGCACAAATTTCCATATCAGGGCCGGCATCTACGCCGGGAGGAGGTGTAATATTCAAGGTAATCTGGTCAGAATAAGCCTGGCAACTGCCATTCCCGGTAGAGGTTATGGTAAGCACTACAGATCCATTGTCCCTATCATCTGTAGAAGGGATGTAAATCGGATTTACCTGATTGGCATTTGGCGCAAAACTACCGTTACCTGAAGAAGTCCAGGTAGCCCCGCCTGCATGCAATACCCGAGCTGGCATTTCTACACCTGTATCATCTGAGCAAAGCAATGCCGGGCCTGCATCCACTACCGGAGCCGGAACAATGGTAAGTCTCATAGAATCTATGACAGGCCTGCAATCTCCTTGTACCAGTGTTTCCAGTCTAAGGTATACAAATCCTGCAGCCGTATCAGCATCGGATGGCATATACTGAGTTATAAGAGCATTATCAGGCGTAAACGTACCGGTTCCTGAGGATGTCCACCTGATTTGTGTAGCCACCGTAGCAGATCCGGTAAGGTTTACATCTGCTTCATCAGCACAAATAGTAATATCCGGACCTGCACTTACCGTTGGCGCAGGAGTAATAGTTACCAGCATTTCATCAAATACTGCATTACAATTACCATTATTGGTAGTAGTTAATCTCAATGTTACACTTCCATTTGCCGTATCGGCCGCCGTTGGGAAATAGGTAGTAACAGGATTATCGGCATCAGCAAAACCTCCGCTTCCGCTTGAAGTCCAGGTACCACCAATACCAGCATCACCTAATACAGAACCGTTAAGTTCAATACCACTTGTATCGGCACAAACAACAACATCATCTCCGGCATCCGCTACCGGAGGTGGAGCAATGTATAGGGTCACCTGGTCAGAAACGGCTTTACAATCGCCGTTACCTGTAGTGGTTATCGTAAGTGTAATAAATTCCTGATCAGTGTCATTTCCACCAAGAGTATATGTAGTAATGGCTTCCAGTTCATCTCCAATAATTCCCTGTCCATTGGTAGTCCATTCTACACCACTTGCCACTGTAAAACTACCATTAAGATCAATGGTGCCGTTATTGGCACACACTACAGCCCCACCTGCATCAACTGTTGGTGCAGGAGTAATTGTAATTTCCAAAGAATCACTTTCTGCCAGACAGTTGCCATTATCTGTGGTGGTTAAATATAATGTAACCACACCTGCTGCCGTATCTGCTGCCGAAGGGGTATAAACAGCATCAAGTGCCGTAGCCTGGTCAAATGTTCCGGAACCGGTGCTTGCCCATACGCCCCCTCCTGCTCCGCTTATAGCACCATTCAGTTGAACGCCTGCCGTGTCAGCACATACCACCTGATCACCCCCTGCTGTTGCTGTCGGAGGAGGTGCTATGTGCACAACGATCTGATCCGAAACCGGATTACAATCGCCGTTATCATCTGAAGTCAATATCAAGGTAATTGATGATTTTGAAAGGTCATTCGGATGGAAGGTATAGAATGTACTAAGACTGTTTGGATCATCGAAAGAACCTTCTCCATCCGGTGTACTCCAGATTCCTCCAGTAGCTACGGTTATTGTTCCATCCAAATAAATAGGATCTGCCAGGTTATTACCACATGCCACCGCCGGCCCTGCATCAACAAAAGGCGCAGGAGTAATTGTTACCAGCATCGTATCACGGTCTGCACTACAGAAATCATTATCTTCAGTAGTCAGAATTAGCCTCACCACACCTGCAGCCGTATCTGCGGCAGAAGGTGTATAAAACGTGGAAAGAGAAGTTGCATCTGCAAATGTACCGGTACCGCTGGTTGACCAAATACCGCTTCCTGTATTGGAATTACCTATCAGGGTAACTTCAGCATTATTTGCACATACCGTCTGATCTGGGCCGGCATCTGCTTCCGGAATTGCCCCAAAATTGATTACAATACTATCTTCAGCCGCCTCACATATATCACTTACATCCATAATGGTTCGTATGGTCAACACAATCGTTCCTGCATCCCGATCATCAACCGTTGGCGTATAGGTAGCTTCAGGGTCATTAATATTATCAAAAGAACCGTTTCCGGAAGTAGTCCATTCAATACCTAAGGCATTGGAGAAAGAGCCAAACAATGGGATGGTTGGGCTATCGGCACACACATTGGCGGCACCGGCGCTTACAACAGGAGCCGATTCAAAATCAAGCACAAAACTATCCGATACAGGTTTACACAAACCCTGTTCTGTAGTGGTAATGATCAAGGTAACTGAACCATTAGTAATGTCATCTTCTGATATTACATAGGTAGCCCGGAAATTTTGAGGTTCCTCATCCACAAAACTTCCATTTCCGGAAGCAGACCATACTCCTTCAGAGGCACCGTTGACATCAGCCGTCATTCTGAAACCAAAGCCGTCAGAGCAGATAGTTTCATCATCTCCGGCATTGATCGTAGGCGTCGGGTTTACCGTCAGAATCATTTGATCTGATACTGCTGTACAGTTACCATTTCCTGTAGAGGTTAAGGTAAGCGTCACCTGACCAGCGTCTCCGACAGGATGGTACACAGGATCAATCACATTTGGGTCAGCAAAATAACCGGAACCAGAAGTAGTCCATGTTCCACCAGTAGCAATGGTCATGTTACCATTGATTGCCACCCCTGCTGTATCGGCACAGACTGTCATATCCGGGCCGGCATTGGCAATAGGTGCCGGAGTGATGTTAACCCTCATAGTTTGACTGGCCGGGGCACATGCACCTGTTCCGGTGGTCGTAAGTGTCAAATCTGCAAAACCATTGGTTTGATCTACTGCCGACAAAGTATATTGCGCATTTAGGTTTGTATTGGACGGTGAAAAAGAACCTCCACCTGAAGAGGACCACTGCCCTCCCGTAGCTGTTCCACCAACCGAACCATTAAGATTTACCGTTGGATTATTGGCACACACAATCTGATTCGGCCCCGGATTAGCTGTTGGTGGAGCCACAATGCTCACAAGGATGTTATCCGTGGCTGCGGTACATCCACCATTATCGGTTGTAGTTAGGGTAAGGGTAACAGATCCTGCATCCCTGTCAGCCTGCGTGGGTGTATAATTTGGTGTTAATGAAACAGACGATGGAGAGAATGTTCCGCTTCCGGATGTTGACCATACTACACCACCTGCATTGGTAAATGTTCCGCTTAGAGGAACAGTGTTGGCATTAGAACATATGGTAGCCGGACCTGCATCGACTGTTGGCTGTCTGGTAAATCGTATTAGTATGCTTCTGGAAACTGCGCTACAAGGGGCATTTCCCGTAGAGGTAAGCGTCAGGGTAATTTGCTCAGCCGCTTTATCCGCAGTAGAAGGGATGTATTGTGCATTTAATGTATTTGCATCAGGAGAGAATGTACCTGTACCTGAGGTAGACCAAAGGCCACCAGCGGCATGTTGTACAGCTCCATTTAAGTTAATAGAATTTACTGTTTCACAAACTGTTCTATTAAAACCTGCATTAACAACCGGAACAGGTTGGATCGTAAGAATCATGTTATCGCTTACCGGATTACATGTTCCATTGCCTGTTGTGGTAAGTGTAATTGACACCTGCCCTGCCGCAACCTGAGTTGCCGTAGGTGTGAAGCTGGTATTCAAGAAAGTAGGTCCCGGAGTAAATGTACCATTACCTGAAGCGGTAGCCCATGTTCCACCCGTAGCCACAGTGACAAGACCCGAAAGGTTTACACTGCTGCCTGCACATATGGTTCTATCCGGGCCAGCATTTACGGTTGGCCTTGGGGTTATCGTTAAGACCATTTCATCTGAAACGGCATTACACAAGCCATTACCTTCAGTAGTAAGAACTAAGCTTACATTACCTTGAGCCCTGTCGTTGTCGGTTATCAAATACGTTGCATTGACCGCAAATTCATTAGGAGTGAATGTTCCATTGCCATTAGTGGTCCATCTACCACCGGAGGCATTGGCTATTGATGCTCCATTTAGGCTAATACCGTTCATATCACCGCAAATTGTCCTGTCGGGGCCTGCATTAACCACCGGTGCAGGGTTGATGGTGATGGTCATCTGATCGGAGACGGCGTTACATGTTCCGTTTCCTGTGGTCATCAATGTAAGCTGAACACTTCCTGAAGCTGTGTCAGCAGCAGAAAGTATATAGGTAGCACCAAGCGTATTTTCATTTGGAGAAAATGTACCCGTTCCG
>JBKBXU010000090.1:0-14435 GCA_046313675.1 Cytophagaceae bacterium | reverse complement strand
GCTTAGCTAAGCCACAGTTCCGGCATCTGTTGGATGCAACGTAAAGTCATTCCGTGGTGAAGTCGTCATAGAAGGATATTCGATCGGGCATTTTTATCACTGCCAGCGGCAACGGATCCCGGAACAGATCCGGGAAGGACGTTAATTGGAAGGTTTGTAGTAGTGGCTGGCGACAGAGCGAATTAAACCACAGAAACCAGAGTTGCGCTAAAGCGCAGGAGTTATATGGTTGCACGATGGGTACGAAGAAAACACGAGGATCCGCTGGAGCGGATGCACGAAGGGGGGCTGAGGGAAAATCACGATGTTCGATTGGAAAGCAGATTCTGACCCTGACCGTCTTTGCGAGGCTTTCCATGGGGTTTAGCGTCGGAAAAGCCGTGGCAATCCATTGGAATAGAGCAACTGTTCCGTCTACACCTGATAGTTCTTTTCCTGATCAGAGTTTTAATGCTGAGGTACGAAGCATCTGCAGGACTTTGTTCGAAAAGATCCTTCCTTCGTCAGGATGACAGTTTAAGTCAGGCTGAGGGAAAATCACCTAAAGGTTTTTAAATCGGCACGTTTACATGTCGCTCTGCATGGTAAGAAGAACGAACCAGAGGGCCTGATTCAACATACTTCAACCCTCTTTTCAAACCTTCTTCCCTGAAATGGGCAAATTTATCAGGATGAACAAACTCCACTACTTCAAGGTGCATTTTTGTGGGCTGCAAATATTGTCCCAGGGTAAGGATGTGCAAACCATTTTCTGCCAAATCATCCATAGCCTGATACACTTCCTCATCCGTTTCTCCAAGCCCCAACATAATCCCTGATTTGGTTCTCTTGCCAAATTGGTTGATACGTTTGATCTCTTCCAGGCTTCGTTCATATTTGGCCTGCGGGCGAACCATTCTGTAAAGCCTGCCCACGGTTTCCATATTATGAGAAACAACCTCCTGACCGGCAGAAATCATTCTTTCCAAAGCATCCCAATTACCTTTTACATCTGGGATAAGCGTTTCAATGGTTGTTTCCGGAGATATTTTTTTAACTTCTACGACTGTTTGATGCCATATTTCAGCTCCACGATCCTTTAATTCATCTCTGTTAACCGATGTTATCACACAATGCTTTACATTCATCAATTTGACTGCTTCTGCCACCCTCTTCGGCTCATCGGCATCATACTCATTAGGCCTGCCGGTCGCAACAGCACAAAAGGAGCAGCTTCTTGTGCAGATGTTGCCCAGGATCATAAATGTGGCAGTACCGGCACCCCAACATTCACCCATATTCGGACAATTTCCGCTTTCACAGATTGTATGAAGCTTATACTGATCGACCAACTTTCGTACTCTTGCATATTCTTTTCCAACAGGCAATTTTACCCTTAGCCAATCCGGACGGGCAGGTCTTTTGTTTGCATCAGCAGAGATGATAGGAAGTTCGATCATGAGCGTAGAATTTATACAAAATTAAGGATAATTTTCAAAACAGCCTTATCGGCTGAGCGAATTATCCTAATGGCGTCTGCCATAGATAATATTAATGAAAACAGATGAGAAGAACCAACGGTTCTGTGCAAACGGAATAATATTCATCCGCTGAGGATATGCCTCCACATTTATACCGGCTTCAAGCCCGGTGACGTTGCCGTTCATGTTTATAAATGAAAAAGTCATGGAAGTGGTGGCATGCAACCCGGGAATAAGCCTGGATCCTGCCAGTCCTGCGAAGAAACTACCATAGCCCAAAATTTTGTCTGTACTGTGTAACCTGTGATTATAAGGAACAGACTGTATCTGTGTTCGAGGATTGGCCTGATTATAATCTGTAAAATCATAAACAACATAATAGGGCTTTAAGAATCCCAAGCTTGGGCCACCACGAAAAGAAACATCAACTTGCACACCCTCGTCCCTGTCTTTAGGAAATAAGACGTAAGTCCTGCCATAAAATAAGCGTAATGGCAATAAAAAATTTTCTTTACCGTACAAAAAGGTATTCCCGGTAACAGGACTAATTTCCCTTTCTTCCTGAGGATGCTTAACATTTACGATCTCTGCACCAAATGTGTGGTAATGCCTATCTTTAATGAAGATAGAGTGGCGAACCATAAACCCTCCGATCAGCCCGGCATTGGTGTTGAAGTTAATTCCACCAAGTGTCTCATGATCGTAAATTGCCTCATAATCCTCCTGCGCAAATGCAGAACTAAGACATAAGGTAAATAAAATGCTAAATATTTTTAATCTTGACAACACCTGTGATAGGAATTTGCGTATAATTTCAAAGAGTAAATTTACTCAATTTTAATAACTATTATTTTATTAATTTTAGTATCCATGACAAAAATAAAAAATAATTACCTGGGAAACCTGAGAACAGACTCCCTGCACGTACCTTCCGGAAATAAAATTATCACGGATGCACCTATTGATAATAAGGGAAGAGGCGAAGCGTTTTCTCCAACAGATTTGGTATGTGCCTCACTTGCCAGTTGCATGATGACTATAATGGGCATTGTAGCTGAAAGAGACGGTATTGATATTTCAGGAATGACTTCCGATGTTGAAAAATTTATGACCAGCAACCCAAGAAGGATTTCAGAGATTAAAATTGACATAAAATTACCGGCTGCGCATAATTTGTCGGACAAACACCGGGATATTTTGAAACGTGCCGCTATGACGTGTCCCGTTACATTAAGTTTACATCCGGAGGTTAAGCAGACAATAAGCTTTAATTTTTAAAAAAGACAGCTTATTTAATAGCAGGCAATGAATCAGATGTTTTTCACCAACTCATTGAAGGAAATTGAGAGATGAGAAGCATGAAAAACACATTGCCCGTTTTTGATTAAAAGAGCCTGTGGAGACTCATGCTTTACATTATAGGCATCTGCAATCTTATTGGAAATATCCCTATGGCTTATAAGATCCAGGAAAAAAGGCTTAATTCCACCGGCATCCTGATCTTTCCAACTTCGTTCCAACCTGTTCAAGGCAGTATCACTGATAGCACAGCGGGTACTGTGCTTAAAAATTAAGACCACCTGCTCATTTGAAACTATATTGATCTTCTCCAGATCCGCTTCTTCATGTATTTCTTCCCATTCCATATTAATACCAGATTTCAGCTTCCCGCTTATCGTATTTTGGCTTCTTGTATTTCTGCTTCTGATAGTTTGGATTCTCCAAACCTTTGGTTTTAGAATGTTTCTTAAGCATTCTCTTTCTGTAACGTTCTTTCGCTGAATAAGAGTTTTTCACCTTACCCCCTCTGTATACGGCACTAGGATGCATTCCTTTCTTCTTCTTCTTAACTATAATATCTCCTTTATAGTTGGCCATCTGCTTGCTCTTCTTCCGGATACGCTTATCTCTGGCTTTTAAAGTCCGCACAAGAATATCCCCACTGGAGCTGGAAATTTGTCTGTTTTTCTCTCTCCTGTACTTTGCACGATTGGCAAGAAAATTATTTCCTATATCCCCTGAGCTGTTAGCCATTCTTTTTTGCTCTTTCCGGTCAACACCACGTACCAGCACAAGCCCATCGGAATTACGAGGCCCCTCCATTCGGGATTCATGAGGGCGAATATCCCCATTATACCGACTCAACTGCTTGGACATTTTTCTTTGCTTGCTGTTGTCTACCACTACACGGGTGTCATGTCGGGGGGCTTGCATACGTGATTGAGGCACACGCATATCTCCTCCGGAATTCTTACCAATCTCCTGCGACTTATTCTTCTTTTTATTAGGATCCGTTTTTACCCTGGTGTCATACCTTCCACTCTGCATCCGTGAATCAGGAACTTTTGTATCACCGGTTGAATTTTTCTTCAGTTCCTTTGATTTATTCTTCTTCTTATTTTTATCTACAGAATATGTGGTAGGGTTTTTAGGGGCAGACTCCTTCGATCCTTTTTGCTTTACAGATTTATTTACATCCTGGGCAAAAAGCTCATTCGTACCGGACAATCCGAAAAGAAGTAAGAGTAGCATTGAAACACCAAAAACCTTCACAGATCCAGACAATTTTATTGGGTTATATGAGAATAAACTATTCAAAGAAGCTTAAAAACGTTTTTTTCTTTTTTTCCTTATGCTTTTAGGATTTTTCTTGTTGACCATGCCGGTGCTTTTGTCAATCCGGCCTCCCTTGGCTTTCTTGCCCTTTTTACCTTTCAACTCGCCGGTTTCGTCAAACATACTTAAATCTGCCGCACTCGACTTACCTAATCCAGGACAAGGATAACTCTTATTGCTGCAAGACGCTGCTGTCATAAGCAACATAATACAGGCAGCAGAAACGAATATCAAAATACTTTATACCAGAAGAAGATATTTAACAATATACAAATTTACAAAATTAAACGCTCTCAACAAATTAATATTTTACCCCGGATTATTCCAATATTCAGATAAAATGAATTTTAATGTTTAAGTTACTTAAAATATCTATACTAACACAAGCACTATTCAATTATTAACGTACCGATGGCTATAGTGTTATCAAAAGTCCATCAACTCCTGAATCTTTTCTTTGATTCTCTTTCTTGGGAGGAAATTAGTTTCAAGCACAGAAGAGAAAGGCACCGGCGTATCAAGACTCCCTTCCCTCATCACAGGTGCATCAAGGTATTCAAAGCAATGTTCTGCAATCCAGGCAGCAATTTCCGCACTTATGCTTCCAGTGAGAGTGTCTTCATTAACGACCAATACCTTGCCGGTTTTACGAACGGACCCTGCCACGGTTTCTTTATCCCATGGTAGCAGGGTTCTCAGATCTATCACCTCGGCTGACAGGTTTTCAAACTCTTTTAAAGCCTCCAGGGTCCAGTGTACACAAGCGCCATAGGCAACAATGGTTATATCTTCTCCCTCTGAAACCAGACGTGCTTTACCAATAGGAACTGTGTAGTAATCATCAGGGATCTCTTCACTCACAGACCGGTAAAGCAACTTATGTTCAAAAAACATATATGGATTAGGATCCTCAATGGCAGCGTTCAAAAGGCCTTTTGCATCATAAGGGTTAGAAGGATACACAATTTTAAGCCCTGGGGTATGAAAAAACCAGGATTCATTGGACTGGGAGTGAAAAGGGCCCGCCCCTACGCCTGCTCCTGTTGGCAAACGGACTACCACATCGGCAGCCTGCCCCCACCGATAATGTGATTTGGCAAGGTTATTTACGATCTGATTAAATCCTGAACTGACAAAATCTGCAAACTGCATTTCCACCACACTTTTAAAACCCAATACGGACAAGCCCAGCCCGGCACCAAGTATAGCAGATTCGCAAAGTGGTGTATTCCGAACCCTCGATTTTCCGAATTTTTCTACGAAACCCTCGGTAACTTTAAAAACGCCTCCATATTCTGCAATATCCTGTCCCATAAGAATGAGTTCAGGATACTTTTCCATGCTTTGTCGCAAGGCATCGGATATACCATCGACATAGCGCTTTTTAGTTTTATTATCTGAAGCCGGTTTCTGAACCATCTGAGTATAGGGCGCATATACATCGCTTATTTCTTCATGTGCATCGGCAATAGGAAATGGTTCTGCGACTACTTCTTTCCAGGCACGATCAATCTCATCTTTTATTTCTGCACGTATTTCAGCTATTCTATTAAAATCCAAAACCTTCTCTTCCAGCAAATATTTCTCATAGTTGTCTACAGGATCCTTCGCAGCCCATTTTTCAAAAAGCTCCTTAGGGACATACTTGGTACCTGAAGCTTCTTCATGCCCCCGCATTCTGAAGGTCATTGCTTCAATAAGTATAGGCCTTGGGTTACTCCGTATGCTGGACGCAGCATTTTTTATCACATCATATACCTCCAACACATTGTTGCCGTCCACTTGCCTTGTATCGATTCCATAAGCCGGCCCCTTGTCGCAAAAACTGTGACATTTAAATTGCTCAGAACTTGGCGTAGAAAGGCCATAGCCATTATTTTCAATAAGAAATATAACCGGCAAATTCCACACTGCAGCCACATTAAGGGATTCATGAAAATCCCCTTCACTTGCTCCACCATCACCACTAAAAACAACGGTAGCCTTACTTTGCTTACGAAGCCGATGGGCCAGAGCAATTCCATCGGCAACAGCAAGCTGTGGCCCAAGATGTGAGATCATACCTACGATGTGATGCTCTTTGGTTCCAAAATGGAACGAGCGATCCCGTCCTTTGGTAAATCCGGATTTCTTTCCCTGAAACTGTGCAAAAAGCTTAGATAAAGGAATATCCCTCCCGGTAAAAATCCCCAGGTTTCTATGAAGAGGTAAGATGTATTCATCCGGATCCATAGCACATACCACTCCGGCAGAGATCGCCTCCTGCCCCATTCCCGAAAACCACTTACTAACTTCCCCCTGACGAAGCAGTATAAGCATCTTTTCCTCTATAAGACGTGGCTTTAATAAGCTTCTGTAGAGATGGATTAGTATATCGTCTGAATATATTTTTCTATTATAATTCATTGATCAGAAATGTAGGTACAAAAATAGTTACAAACTATTACCATCCAAAAGGTATTTAGTTGGCTTTATCTTATTAAAATTAGCAGTTCAATACCTCTTATAAGCCTGCTAAAAAACCAGAAAGTCCATAATCACCCATCCATTCATTGATTTTTTAGTTAATTCGTAAATCTTTGTAAAACTTTTATAATCTTTACATCCTTTTAAAACGTGGAATAGCAATGATCGGATTTGAAGAATTTACACTTGAAAATGGATTGAGAGTACTGGTGCATGAAGACCCTACTACTCCGGTTGCTGTTTTAAACATTTTATATAACGTAGGTTCGAAAGACGAAGAAGAGTCTAAAACCGGCTTTGCACACCTTTTCGAACATCTGATGTTTGGAGGTTCAGCACACATAACCTCCTTTGACGAGCCACTTCAAAAAGTGGGTGGAGAAAACAATGCTTTTACCTCCCCGGACATTACCAATTACTATGTGACGCTCCCGGCAGCAAATCTGGAAACAGCCTTCTGGCTTGAGTCCGACCGCATGCTAAGCCTGTCCTTTGACCCAAACGTGCTGGAAATCCAGCGGAGTGTCGTGATTGAAGAATTTAAACAACGTTACCTGAATCAGCCCTATGGAGATATTTGGCTGAAGTTACGTCCACTGGCATATCAGGTACACCCTTACAAATGGGCGACCATCGGTAAGGAAATCAGTCACATCGAAAACGCCACTATGGAGGATGTAAAATCCTTCTTTTATAAATATTATATACCCAACAATGCTATAATGGTCGTAGCAGGGGGTGTAAAAACAGATCAGGTTAAGAGGTTAAGTGAAAAATGGTTTGGGCCTATTCCGGCTGGGAAGCCTTATCAAAGGCAATTACCGCAAGAGCCAAAACAAACAAGTTACAGGCATCTTGATATTTCTGCCGATGTTCCACTTGATGCCGTTTTTATGGCGTATCATACGCCCGGAAAAGCATCCCCTGAATTTCATGCTGCTGACCTTTTAAGTGATGCGCTGGGTAGAGGAAAATCATCAAGGCTGTACCAGAAACTGGTGAAGGAAAAACATATTTTTAATTCCATTAATGCCTATACAACCTCCTCGCACGACCCAGCACTACTTGTAATAAGCGGCAAACTGAACAAAGGGATATCTCCGGAAGACGGACAATCAGAAATCAAAGAAGTGATCGAGCAGATTAAAGTAAAGGGTTTAGAAAAAAAGGAATTGACTAAGGTTAAAAACCAGGCGGAATCTACCCTTGTATTTGAAAAGGTTGAAGTTTTAAACAGGGCAATGAACCTGGCAGTTGCCACCCTTTTGGGTAATCCGGAAGATGTAAATCTGGAGACTCAAAAAATACAAGATACCAAACCTGAACAGATCCACACTCTGGCAAAACAGGCATTGGTGGATACCAATTGTTCAGGGCTATTTTATAGAAGCAAATAATAAGATGAAAGTAAGAGTAGGTTTTGGGTACGATGTACATCAGTTAAAAGAAGGATTAGATTTTTGGCTGGGAGGAATAAAAATTCCTCATAGCCACGGCGCTTTAGGGCATTCTGATGCAGATGTTCTTATCCATGTGATTTGTGATGCCCTGCTGGGTGCTGCAAACATGCGCGACATAGGTTTTCATTTCCCGGATAAAGACCCGGAATATAAGGGTATAGACAGCAAAATACTTCTCCGGAAGGTTGTTGAAATAATAAAAAATAATGGTTATACCATCGGAAACATTGATTGTACCATCTGTCTGCAGGAACCAAAGGTAAATCCTTATGTACCGGAAATGAAGAAAACCCTCGCCGGGGTAATGGGAATAGATGAGGATGATGTTTCTATAAAAGCAACCACAACCGAACACCTTGGCTTTGTAGGAAAAAAAGAAGGTGTGGCAGCTTATGCTGTAGTTTTAATCACCAAAAATTAATCTAATTCAGAGGTATCAAACTTTTTCAGATGCAGATCCAAAGGAATCTGATATTTTTTAAATAGTTCCACCCTAATAATATCCAGATCTTTATTAAGTGGAAATATGTCAACCATTCTCCCTTTACCTGCAAAACCAAGAATATGGCAACTTTGGAGACGAATCCACATAAATTCTGTAATTAATAAATGGCCCAAAATTACATCATTCGGGCCTGTGAT
This sequence comes from Cytophagaceae bacterium, assembly GCA_046313675.1. Lineage (GTDB taxonomy): Bacteria > Bacteroidota > Bacteroidia > Cytophagales > Cytophagaceae > JBKBXU01. The sequence goes on along the minus strand of JBKBXU010000090.1, from coordinate 5,791 downwards.
GATATAATGTATTGTTTTCATAGCAACTGTACGGCAATATAAACATATGTATTATTATTTAATACACATTATACCAATTTTTAGACAAAATAGTTTATGGAAAGATTGAATAATCCTTGACTTTTACCCTATGGTACATATTGGAAATAAAATCAAGGAGGAAGTCAACAGGCAAAGAGTTTCCATTAATAAGTTTGCCGAACAGATCAACAAAAGCAGGACGGTGGTTTATGATATTTTTGAACGTGAAACCATAGACACCGGTCTTTTATTAAGAATTTCAGAGGTGCTTGAGCATGATTTTTTTCGCTATTATCATCTTTCCTCCACAGATCTCAATGAACCATCGGCAGAGTATAAAAGCATGAAAATGAAAATGGAAGAAATAAGCAGGGAACTAAATGAGGCGCAAAAAGAAATTCTTTACTTAAAAAAAATAAATACGCTGCTGGAGGAAAAACTTAAAAATAAGTAAAGGGGAATTTAAAAATGGACAATAAAAAAGGGGTTGCCGAAGATTCGGCAGCCCCTTTTTATATTCATTAATAACCCTTATTCTTTAACAACTTTCACCACATACACACCTTCATCTGTTTGGGCATGTAGGAAGTAAACTCCTGATGATAAATGAGACACTGCAAAGGTAGAAAGAGTATTAGGCATTTCAGTAGTCTGGTAAACAACCTGACCAAGTGCATTCAGCATGAGAATTTGTACCGGATTAACCCCATTTCCTTCAACAATAACATTAAAATTACCATTGTTTGGATTTGGCATAACCTTCAATCCCGATATACCTTCAGAAGAAATGGTTTTTATCTCGCTGTAATAAACCGTTCCATCAAGGTCATATTGAGCAAGTCGGTAATAGTTAATTCCGGGAGCAAGAACCTGGTCAATAAAATCGTAATGAACAATTCCAGTACTATTGCCTTTGGCTTTAACATTTCCAATCGTCTTAAAAGTAACACCGTCAAAGGATTCCTGAACAAGGAAATGGCTGCTATTTTTCTCACTTGCTGTTGACCAATTCAATACTCCTTTAGACCCTTCTTTTCTTGCAGCAAAATCAAGCAATTCAACAGGCAATACACAAGTACTTCCCACGCAAACAAGTACCCGTCCACATGTATAACCTGTTCCTGTTTCAAAACGAATATTAAAAGCTGCACCCCGTGTTCCTAAATTGTTATCAGCTAAACCAAGAGTACCCCTAACAATGTTTTGCCCGGTATTATCATTGTACGGATTAGTCCAAACGGGAAAAGCTCCGTTGGTAACAGCCTTGTTACAATTAAAGTACCTTGTTTGAACATTAAGTGCCTGAGCTCCTATCCAATATCTTCCGGGAGGTAAGGTGTGATCCATTGCAACCTGTACAATCTGATTATCTGTAACTGCCATAGCCGGAACTGTTGCTGTATATCGTAATGCCCCTACGCCATCCTTATTTCCCGGAGGGGTACAAGCACCACAGTTAGGGCCACCCGTAGGGTTATTATTATAAATTTTTATAGCGAAACCACTGCTCCCTGCGGCTCCGGCAATAACGCTTGCCGCCGTAACTCTTATCTCCTGGGTAATGGTTATCTGCATCAATCTTCTTGGCGTAGCACCATTGTCCCAATCTGATGTCCAACTGCCTGCAGCACACGCTTCACCGCCCACACCCAAAGCCGTAGCAAGTTGGGCTGCGGTTGTAGCTGGTAGTAATGTACCCTGGATACTTGAGATGTCCTCCGCAAATAAAGCTCTGGCACAGCCAGGTATGCTTGTGTTGGTAGAGGTAAACGGTACCCGAATTACCGGATCAGTGTTACTCGGATTCAAAGGAGTGCCTCCTGTAGGATTGGTATACCATTTAATTTCACTTGCAGCCGGTGTTGTAACAGCAAACTCTGCCAACGATGCAGCATTATCAGCACAGGCCGATACTACGTAAGGGTTAGGCTGTGGAGTAAATGTAATGGTATCCCTTAGAACAGGGCATGGGGCACATAAGAAAGGAACAGTTCCCCTGTTATCCGAAATAGACACCCTGTATTGACCTAATTGGTTGGCCGGAGAATAAGTAGTATTATCTCCTTCCGGAGCACCCAAAGGAGACCAGGTAGCTCCTGTATTTGCTCTGTATTCCCAGGTGTATTTCCATGAAGGATATGCCTGAATAACGTTTGAGTTCAACACTTCAGAAAATATAGGGCATCTTACCTGGTCAAGGCCCATGTTCGGCCTGGTCGGACAAGGATTAGAAAAATTACAACCGGTAGGCAGAACAAAAGGAATCGCTACACATCTATCTACATAATCACCTAATCCCAATTCACCCCGTCTGTTAAAACCCCATGTAACTGCAGTCCCATTATCTCTAATAGCATAATACCATGCATCACCATCTGAAACTTCTTTGATTCCAGTAAGAATAGCACCTCCGGCAACCCGTACATAAACCGGTACATGGCTCCAGTTTGCAGCAAGTGCTTTACCATCACATACCGCAGAATTACATGCTGCGGAATTATCACCCAAAGAACCTGAAGGAATAATATTATCACCTGTACAGGTTATACTACCGCCTGCTGTTGGAGTAACACCTGTATTATAAAGCCCTCTTGCACCAAAAGTAACCACTCTTCCATTAGCCATCACAACCGCAGAATTGGCCTGACCTGCGGAAACATATACTGCCCTGCCGTCCGTTCCCTGCCCCAAAGCAAGATTGGTCGCATTAATTGCGGTGTAGGCCGCTCCTACGTTTACCACCAAACCTGCACACGGTTTATATTGACCACCGGGTCCCTGCCCTAATTGACCCTCACCCCAGTCACCACCAAAAGACCAAACTAAGCCATCGCTGTCTAAAGCAAGTGCATGAGTATCACCACCGGAAAGCATTATAATATTGTTAAGAGGCACAGGGTTATGACAGGCACCATTGTCTAAATTAGTACCATTGACCGTAGTTTTAAGAACCCTTCCGGCAACAGGAATACAGCGGGTAGCTCCACCCGGTGCAGCAACAACTTCACCGGCAAAAGCTCTTCCTAAAGCATAACTTGGGAAAGCGCCGTCATGGGTAACACCCCAAGACCATACATTTCCATTGGCATCCAGCGCATAGGCACAGGCATCGCCACCTTCAATCTGAACAATATTATCTAAAAACCCTCCGCCTTCTGCGGCAGACCTTCTTACATACCTTGGAACAGTCCGTTGAATAATAGAATTGTCCCCTATTTGTCCAAATGTATTCTCACCCCAGCATAATACCCTTCCGGTAGTTTCCTCAACCGCCATGGAAAAGTTATTTCCGCCAGACACATAAAAGATGTTATTCAAAAATATTCCATTGGGATCGTTTAAGTTCACGTTAGCAGCCTGCTCTCCTCTTAATACCCTTTGCGGTACAGGGTGGGCGCCGGCAGCAGCCGTACCTCTACCCAATTGGCCATTGGTATTGTTACCCCACGCCCATACCTGCTTAGCACAGGAAAGTCCTAAGATGTGCGCACCGGATCCGGCATCAATCTGACGAATTGCAGGCAAAGCTCCAATTGTAGATCCTCCGGCAACGTTACTAATATTGCCATGTAATACAGAACCCGGAGTATTCCGGTAAGCTGCAGCTACCGGGGCACCTCCAGCCAAAATCCCTAGCTGTCCGGCATCATTAGCACCCCAGACAAACACTTCCTGATTGTCGCATACTGCGGCAGAGAAATTGTTTCCTCCGGAAATCTGAAGGTTTTGTGCATAGCCTGCTGATAGAATCAAAGAGGCCAGCAAAATTAGTACATGTTTTTTCATAATTTTCTTAGGTATAATCTATTTAATATTACCTCAAATTCATTAAATTGTATTTTTTTTATATATTTTAAGGCTTTTCCAGCATTTTCAGAGTTTTTCCTACGAAAATAAGAATATTTTCTTTGATTCCAAGCTGACCCTTAAAAATATTTATATCGGACACAATGCCTGAAAAATATTTGTACATGCACAAAAAACTACATTTAATCGAACAAAATACACTATTAGTCAATTTGTGTTATTATTTAAAATGTCAAGACATTTCAGTAAAACTTATCCACATTTTCATATTTTAAGCATACAGAGATATGCAATCAACAGGAATTTAAAAAAATAATTGTACTTAATTGATATTTTTTTTGAGTTAAAAAGTTTAAATATATAAAGATGTATCCTATCTGGAATTTAGTGAACGCTTAACGGAAAGCAGAAATTAGTGCCGTAATTCATACATTCCTGAAAATAGTTTCCATATTTAGAATTTTCTCTATAAATTCATGTATAAACAATTCAACCACACATGATTCTTTCCATTACGGATAACATCTTGTATAAAAGCTGCAAAAATTATTTGTATCAAATTCTGGAGGAGGATACCAACAGCAGCAAAGCTTCCTATTTTATAAACATTGGCCTTTCAATACTTATCAGCTTAAATGTTATAGCGGTAATCTTAGAAACTGTTGAGGAAATTTATATTCCGTTTGCGGTTTATTTTGAAGCACTGGAAATATTCTCGGTTGCATTGTTTACCATTGAATACATTATCCGGGCCTGGATAAGTACAGAAAGCGCCAAATATAAAGGCTCGTTTAGTGGGCGCATCAAATACCTTTTCTCAACCTTTGCTCTGATTGACCTGATTGCCATTTTGCCATTTTTCTTATCAATGGCAGTAGACCTCACTTTTATAAGAGTCATACGGCTTCTACGGATCTTAAGGATTTTCAAAATTGTCCGGTATGTAAAAGCCTTACAGATCATTACAAAAGTACTCAGAGAAAAAAAAGAAGAACTGGCTATAAGCATCGTCCTTGTATTTATTATGCTCATTCTGGTATCATGTGTCATGTTTCACATTGAAAATAAGGCTCAACCAGAAGCTTTTAGAAGTATTCCCGAAACCATGTGGTGGGGCATAGCCACCCTTACTACCGTAGGATATGGAGATGTGTATCCCATTACAAAAGCAGGAAAACTCCTTGCGGCCGTAGTAGCCATATTAGGAATCGGATTGTTTGCACTCCCCACCGGCATCATTGCCTCCGGCTTTTCAGAAGAGATCAGTAAGCAAAAAGAGGAAAGGGACTGCCAATGTCCGCATTGCGGAAAAAATATAAAACCTTAGCTTCTACAGCATAGTTTGTGGAAACATTTATATTCCGTTTATGGGTACGTGTCCTCACAAACATCCCTTTACAAACCTGATAAGAAGGGTCTTTGTTGGACACATCTTTGTTTGAGCAGATATGCGTCTTTTATCTTGGCACCCTTCATGTTACTCTTAATTCGTCAACCTACCTGAAGCATTGGTCTTGATCATATTTATAATACTGTTGTTAACAATATCTGTGGCACCAAGAATTAAGTACCCTGCTCCCGTGGTTGGTGGCGCACCAACCACCTGCATTGCATCGGCTATTGACGATTGATGATCATATGAATTTTGGTGACTGATTGATCTGGCAGGGCCTATCGATGGTATTTGATTGTTATATGATGATTTATTTTTGATATATCTGTTACTTAATATTTAAAACTACTGGTTGCCGAATACCAGCTGGTCTGTGTGTCACAGACCAGGGAAGCGGCAGTGGTAATTTTCAAGTTCCTTATAGTTAACAGCTTCAGTGGTTATTGGTACACCAACCACCTGCAAGACACAAACGGAGGCGAGATAACCTGCTTCCGTGGTTTGTGGCGCACCAACCACCTGCAATGCATCGGCTATTGACGATTGATGATCATATGAATTTTGGTGACT
>JBKBXU010000089.1:0-14567 GCA_046313675.1 Cytophagaceae bacterium | reverse complement strand
AATTTCCCGGAGGATTAAACAGCCGGACACGAAACCAATAAACACTTCTGGAATCAAAATCCTGACTTGAATATAAAGTCATATCTCGAAATTCCTGCTCTGCAACTTCATGAAAGGAAAGAAGGGCTGATGTGTCTTGATAAAATTCAAGTTTAGAAATAAACGTCCGATTGAAAAGGCCATAGTCTTTCTCAGACAGATTAGCAATCTTCTGCGCTTGCAGGCAAGCACTGACTAAAAGAAAGAATATGAGTAAACCTTGCTTCAATTAGATTTCAATTTTACTTACATACGTGTTCAGACACCGATTCGTATACTTAGTTGATTTTAAGCCTTAATTTTGCTTTAGTCCTGATGATTTCTTCCACAGACTTTTTCTCAATTTTGCCCTCCAGCCAGGAAATTATATCGAAATATATAAACGCCCTTTTTTCATACGCATTATCAGCCAGTGGCAGCAAATTTAACTTTAACTTCTTAAATTTATCAATAAGCTGTCCCTCTTCCATCTCAACAGTCAGCTCCTTGAGGAAAGACAAAATGTATTTTTGAAAATCGTGAAGATCTTTTTTCTTAAGAATAAAGCGATAGGTAGAAATCACATAATAACGGATTACATCATTATTGCCAATTTCATAATGACATATTAAATGGATAATCCTTGAGAAGGAATGAATATCTTCCCGCAACTCATCGTGGGGAGTATTAATAATACGGTTTAGCCATTTAAGAGATTGATGAAACTCTCCTGCGCCAAAGTACAGACAGGCAATTTTATAACTTAAAATTAACGCTGAATTATGATCCAGGGAATCAATCAACCCTACAACTTCTTCATTTCCTTTCAAAAGTGTCTGAATCCCAAGAGAAAACTCCCCTGTCATGAAATACCTGTTTATTTCATGCATATAGTAGTATTTTTTTAAGCGGATTCTGGTACTCTGATTGATGTGGGACTTGTTTTCCTCACCAATGGACTGCAAAAGCTTATTGGTTTCCGTAAATTCCTCAAACTTATACAACTTATATTGCGCAATAAGCAGATTATTGAGTACTTTAATATACCCTTCAATATTGCCCTTGCATAATTCAGGGCTTTGCTGAAATAAGGCAACAAGTTTTTCTGCGTAAGAAAAACCATTTTTAAAATCCTGGATAAAGAAATAATATCCGATGTAAAGGCGATAAAGGTGCATTAATTCTGTCTCACTTAATTCTTCATTTCCCTGGGGAACTGTCAGGTTTTCTTCAAAAAAACGTTTTACCTGAATAAAATCCTCTTCATCCTTAATATAGCCGGTACGGGTATAAAATGAATTTAGTTTAATGGAAAGGTTGGAAAACAGCGCAATGTTATTGATCTTCTTCAAAAGATGCTTTACGGAAAAAATCAGTTGATCAACTTTTGTTTCAGTATCCTGATCAATGGTATTCATCAACACACTCTTTTCAAGTTTTATGATTTCAAGCTGAAGTTCCGGGTTATCGTGAATAGAAGCCAGCTTTCTTGCCTTGCGTAAGCAATTAAGCCCCTGTAAATACAGGCGTCGCTCGAAAAGCAATTGTGCGTAATCAATCTGCTCACGAATCTGTATATCAAGAATGCGTGGTGCATTATACTGTCGTATCGATTGCAAAATTTTCGTATAAAGGTAGGCCTTCATATTGGAAACCTGCTGAATCTTTAAGCCTGTCACCTTTTGAACAATAAGCTTCTCATTATACTTCTCCGGACTGCGGTTAATTTCGTCAAACAAGCGCATCATCTTCTTATCTTCCGGATTGCCTGATACAGCAGCCTGCATCTTAAAATATCTTTTCTCATTTTTTGATAAAGAACTTATCAGATCATAGAGATGCGTAGAATTATGTCTTGCCATCGTAGTTATTTAAACGAATATTAATCACAAACAGTATAATACAAACAATTAAATATACATAATATTTTTTGGGAATCGTAAAAATAAAATAATTAATAAAACTACTTGAATACGTAATAATTAATAATTTAAAATACTTATAATAAATAAATTAAACATTAAAAACACACCTTAAGAACCGTACATTTCAATTATTATACATAAAAAAGGGGAATTAAATGAGATATCTTTGAGTCTTACAAATAAAAATCTGCATGAGCAGTTTTCAGAAGAACGGTGCACAAATTTTGATTGAAACCCTGGAGGAGCAAGGGGTAGAATACATCTTTGGGTATTCAGGAGGTGCTGCTTTGCCAATTTTTGATGCGCTGTATGATTCCAAAATCAAACTAATTCTTACCCGTCATGAACAGGGCGCAAGCCACATGGCAGATGGATATGCGCGGGTTACAGGAAAGCCGGGTGTTGTACTGGTTACCAGTGGCCCGGGAGCTACCAACACCATCACAGGCATGATGACGGCTCAAATGGATTCTGTCCCTATGATTATATTAACAGGACAAACCATTACCCCCCTACTTGGAATGGATGCTTTTCAGGAAGCAGACATCTTCAATACCACCATGCCAATGGGGAAATACAATTATCTTGTTAAAAAAACCAACGATATACCACGGATTGTAAAAGAAGCTTATTTTCTATCTACCTCCGGCAGACCCGGCCCTGTTCTTATCGACCTTCCAAAAGACATTACCTCTGCCCCATTCACAGGCAGTAAAGACGAAAACTTCTATTTACCTGCTTATAAAGAATGTAAGTACCCTGACCAAGATCAGGTAGAAAGCCTTGCCCGCTATATAAATGAAGCAAAAAAGCCTCTTTTGCTGGTTGGCCATGGTGCTTTAATTGCAGGAGCAAGAGAAGAAGTAAGGCAACTGGCTGAAATTCTTAATGCCCCGGTTATAACAACCCTTCTTGGAAAAGGAGCATTTCCAGAAACCCATCCTTTATCCTTAGGTATGGTGGGAATGTATGGCACCGCTTATGCAAATAAAGCCATGATGGAATGCGACTTGATCATGTCCATCGGAAGCCGGTGGGACGATCGCATAAACGGAAACACCAAAGATTTTTGCCCCGGTGCAAAAAAACTGCACATTGATATTGATCCGGCTGAAATAGGAAAAATAGTTAAGCCTGATGCGCATGCCATCGGCGATGCCAAACTTGTACTACAAGAGCTTTTAAATTATATTCGTCCTCTGGAAACGACTGAATGGATCAATAAGCTAAACGGATTTAAAAAAGACTATCCTCTTTGCTATATAAAAGACACGACTCTTCGGGCCCAACAGGTAATTGATGAAATATATACCCTAAGCCGGGGAGAGGCCATTGTAACGACAGATGTCGGACAGCATCAGATGTGGGCGGCCCAATTTTATAAAACTGATGCTCCGGATACCTGGGTTTCCTCAGGCGGAGCTGGCACCATGGGCTTTGGATTTCCGGCAGCCATAGGAGCACAACTTGGCAGACCCGAAGCCTTGGTTATAGCCATCGTAGGTGATGGCGGCTTTCAAATGACACTTTCAGAATTATCAACGGCAGCAATAAATAAGCTCCCGCTTAAAATTCTTGTAATAGACAATAAATACCTGGGAATGGTAAGACAATGGCAGGAGTTCTTTCTTGAAAAAAGGTATTCCGGCATTGATATGGAAGGCAACCCGGACTTTGTAAAGCTTGCCGATGCCTATGGCATAAAAGGTTTTCATATAGACAAACCTGAAAACGTCACCAAAGTACTTAATGAAGCTTTAGCCTACAACGATGGCCCTTGCCTGATACACGCAGAAGTTGCCAAAGAAGACAATGTTTACCCATTTGTTCCTGCAGGAAAATCAGTGCAGCACATGATCATAGAACCTCCAACATGCAAAATGGAAATGCCGGAAGGCAGTACCTAGAATATATTACAACAACTATGAAAAACAGACATACATTCAGATTAACAGTAGACCCTCGACCAGGCATTTTGCTTAGAACGGCCCAGGTACTTGAACGAAGGGGTTATACCATCACATTCATGGAACTTGCTGAAGATGCTTTGGAAAACGGCTTACATGAAATGATCATTAAAGCTTATGGGGACACTTCCCGACTTGAGCAGATTGAAAAGCAATTAGAAAAACTTGTAGACGTAGCAGAAGTAGAACTACGTAATCCGGTTATGGTAAACAGGCCTGCTTTTGTAATGGATAAAGCGGTAGCATAAAGCCAAACCCCTTCTGTCCATTAATCAAAGACATATTCATACTTCACAAGCTGAACTGTGCCATAATTTGGAGGTGATTCACGGCGGGCATATTCTTTAAGATAACACTTAATTTCTTTAACTCTACCCTCTGACCCATAGGAATAAGCATAGATAATACTTTTGGCTCCTCCACTAGGGCCTGCAACGCTTTGTAAAGAGTTTTTCAACAAATATTTATTCGTCTTACCAAATAATCCGGTATACGACGGTATGAGCTGAGAAGGCAATTCGTATGGTATACTTAAATTACTTACTATATCAGAAGGTGTATAGGAAGTATGAAACGTCCCTACAAGCTCTTCTGTGATATTATTGCCATCATTACGAAGGTCTATACTAACCGGCGTTGATGAGCTACTATCAATGGTATATTTAACCGGAAACCCTGACTCAGAGTACTGAATCGATTTCTTAGTTATAACAACACCCTCAGCATCTTTTATATCATACCTGTCAACCCGTTTATGTTCATCTAAACTATAGTGATAACTGTTCTTGAGTATCGAATTATGATTATAATTCTTTTGCACAACCATGTCCTCAAAATATTCATAGGTTTGATAAGTATGTAAATTGTCGTTTACATACCGGGATTCTTTCTTCAACCTTCTGTCTGAATCATACTCAAGTCTATAGGTGATAACATCATCTTTTTCAGTCCATGAACCTTCGGACACCTGAACATCATCAGACTCCTTCATACATCCTAAGCTACTTAACATAAAAAAAACTACTATTACAGCAGTAAAACATTTTCCGATCATGGCACTTCAAAAAATTTTAAGTACAGCAATTTAGAAAAATTTATTGACTTACTAACCCAATAATTCAATTCATAATGAGTAAACATTGCCATTAAAGTTTATGGAAAAACTTCCAGACCTTGATCAGATTCAAAGAAATTGGAAAAACTGATTGCGTGGCAGAAGCAGAATTATGCTATCTGGTTCTGTTTATCAAGCCTGCTTTTTTAATGGATTAAGCTATGGCTTAAGCTAATTCTTACACCAGCACCTGTCTCTCTTCCGAACAAAGATTATCTTCCTGCGTAAAATCACCAGAGGATAATACTATATGTTCAGAAAAGAATTATATTTTTTGCTGCTTTTTTTAACTGGTTTTTCATCGTTGGGTGTCAGCCAGAATATACTAAAGCTTAGCAATCCCAATCAAGCTTACCAAATTACCAGGGAACTGCAATTCCTGTGGAATGAAGGAGAAAAGTATTCTTTTCAGGAAATACTATCTTCTCCTGTACAGGATAAGTTCACACTTAACACAAGCGGTAATGTTAATTTTGGCTTGAAAAAGGCAGATCTTTGGATGAAGGTCCGCATTCAGAATACCGTTTCGGAATCAGAAAACGATTGGATACTTGAATTAGCCTACCCACACTTTGACTCTTTGGAATTTTATTATAAAGACCACAACGGATTGTGGCATAAACACCTTACAGGGGACCTTACCCCTTTCAATACCAGACAAATTTACAACAGGTGCTTTGCCTTTCCCATTGCACTGCATGATGACTCCATAAAAGAATTTTATATACACATATGGGGTGAGAGCAGTTTTCAGATTTCCACCGTGATACAAGGGGAAGACCATTATTACCGCTACCAAACCAAAGTCAACATCCTTTATGGGGGCATTTTCTTCGGCATAATCATAATTATGCTGATTTACAATGCATTTATATATTTCTCCCTTAAAGACTCCAATTACCTGTATTTTGTCATATTCAATCTTGGACTGATGTTTTTCTACCTGGTGCATAGTGGATTCGGGTTTCAGTTTGCCTGGGCAGATTATCCAATGCTTAACACCAAAATGATTCCCATAGGAATTATTATCAGTGGCTTAACAGGAACCATCTTCGTAAGAAAATTTCTTGAAACTAAAAAACATGCACCGAAAACAAATACTTTCTTCACTATAATTATCTTGGCGTATGTTCCTTTATTGCTGATTGTACCTTTTCTGAGTTACAATCAACTAATAGCTCCGGCCACTTTTTTGACTACGCTTAGTTCTGTGACAATTTTTATTGCCTGCTACCGTCTTTGGTTTAAAGGTGTCAAAACGGCACGTTTACCGGCCATTGCTTTTACAGGCCATATCATCGGAATTATATTATTAACCCTTAACACCAAAGGGCTTATTGACCGAAATTTTATTGCAGCACATTCCATAGAACTCGGTAATCTACTGGAACTAATTCTGTTTTCACTTGCTTTGAGCGACAAATACACCCTATTACGGAAGGAAAAAGAACATACGCAGGTAGAACTTATAAAGCTCCAAAGCCTGACCAATAAAGAACTTGAAAAAACCGTTGAAGAAAGAACCGAACAGATAAGACAACAAAACCTGGAATTAAAGAAATCAAATCAGACAAAAAACACCTTGCTGTCTATCATGTCGCATGACCTGAAAGGGCCTTTAAAAACCTTTCAGGCTATTCTCAACATGATGGCAAAAGAAGAGCCTACACCCGAAAAAATCGCCTCCTACAACCTCCATTTGAACAACAAGCTTAATCAAATGATAGGACTGGTTGATAATATTCTACACTGGGTACGATCTCAAATGGATGGTATAACCCTTGAAATCAAAGAGGTAAACTTACATACGACAATAAATGAATCCATAGCAGCCCTAAGCAACCAGGCTGAATTAAAGGACATAAAGATTACAAATCTGGTTCCTCAGGGCTATAAGGTAAATGGAGATCACAACGTCATTCTTCTTGTAACCAGAAACCTTCTTGCCAATGCCTTGAAATTTACACCGAACAATGGTTCAGTTGAATTTTCTGCCTATAAGGAAAATGGCATGGTCATTACAGAAATTACAGACAATGGAGTTGGCATAAATCCGGAAAATCTGGAAAAACTTTTTACTGACGCACATTCGTCAACTCAGGATACAGATCACAAAGGCGGAACAGGTTTAGGGCTTTTACTTTGCAAAGAGTTTTTACAAAGAACTTCAGGAAACATCTGGGTGGAAAGTGAAGAAGGCAAAGGAACTACTTTCAGATTTTCCCAGCCGGAAGCAAGTGAGGAGCCGGTGGCAACATCAAAGCATAACAATCCTTAGGTTGCTATACATTATATATCCACAAAAGCACCTCCGTTTTCCGATCCTTCAGCAATTCATCAATTTTGCGCATAAGATCATTAGAAACAACAGGGCACCCAAGACTCCAGCCCATAGGAAGGTGAAGAGGGTAAATTTCAGAATCAGGTACCGGATCATAGGAGTGCAAAACAACTATGCGACTGAAGGCATTCTTATTTGTTTCTTCAAGGCCATGCATTTTATAATGTATATTTATACCCCAGTTACTGTAGGACCTGACTCCCAACTTATACTTTCCAAGACTGGTACAGTTGCTGCCTTTTTCATTACTAAACACAGGCTTTTCACAGGTACTCCCCTTTCCTGCCCCATGACAACATAAACCTTTGTGAAGAATTTTTTCATTCTGTAAGTCGTAAATAAAAAACCTGTATTTCCCTGAATGAATCCCCATATCAATAAATATGGCCAGGGTGGTGTCAAGGTTGCGCTTTTCACAAAAAGCCTTCGCTTCCAAAAGCTTTTCTGTATCAACGAAGGAAGATTTCTTATCAGGAGAGTTCTGAAAAAAGCTCGTCAATAACCCATTGTCAGATTTTTCAGATAAGGTAAGCTCCTTATTTTTATTGCCGGAACAAGATAAAAATAAAGCAAATGTAAAAATTATCGCAAGTCTGATCAATCCAAACATATTTGATAGATTTAAATAAATGTTAACGATAAAAATCTGTTCGTATTATTGATGAATTATACTCAATTTTACCCCATGAAAATAAAGATATATACCATCGGAAAAACAGACGAAGCCTATTTAAAAGAAGGTATTGAAAAATATTTAAACCGCCTTAAGCATTACATTTCCATTGAATACATCGAATTTCAGGATGTAAAGCAGGGAAGCAAGCCCGATCCTGTTAAAATCAAAGAAGCAGAAGGGAAACTCTTGTTGCAAAAAATAGAAACCAGCGACCATGTGGTTCTTTTGGATGAAAAAGGGAAAGAATATTCTTCTTCAGACCTGGCTGGGTTTATGCAAAAAAAAATGAACATGAGCACCTCCAACCTCATACTTATTATAGGAGGCCCATTTGGTTTTCCTGAAGAGGTTTACCTTAGGGCAAACGAAAAACTTTCGCTTTCAAAACTCACATTTTCACATCAGATGGTGCGGCTTTTTTTGACAGAACAGGTATATCGTGCCTTTACCATATTAAGAGGAGAAAAATATCATCATGAATAGAAAAATCCCCTCCGGTAAGAAGGGGATCTTTATTATTTATGTATTTCATTATTATTTCCGTGCATGCAATTCCAAATCAAATATATCCATCACCTCTTCTACCAGCACAGATTCATCCAGATACCTTACCAATTCCTTTTTTTCATTATACAAATACACATTTGGATATCCATTTGCCCCAAACTCTTTGTAAAACAAATCCATAGGATCATGTAAAACTGTAATCTGGTCACTATATTTGTGTATTTTATACTTCTTCACAAACTTCTTCACATCCTCTACATCGTTGGGACTAACCATCACTACCTGAATATCCATCAACATATCCAGGTTATTGATAATCTCAACGGCTTCATCCTGACAAATGTCACAATGAGGATTGAAATACACAAACATATACCTTGCCCCTTTTTTCAGATCACTATGCGTAAAATTCTTACCATCTAAGGTATAATAGAGAAACTTAGGCATCTTCTCTTTTTTAAGGGACTCTTCAGCATTCATTCCCAGAAGGTTCTTCTGCCATCCGGCAAAAGCAAAAACCATACATATAAGAACGACGAATCTAACAGTAATAAATTTCCTCATACACATTCCAACCTTTTTCAGAATAACCTATGCTGATTTTAGATTGTTTATCAGAAAGAACTATTTTTTTCCAACCCGCCAGATTCTTGATCAAAAACCAAAAGCTTCAACCTAATTTTTTTAAAAACCGTCAAAAAACACATATTTACTCGTCCCACCCCATCCTGAGTAAGACCTAAGAACATTCCTTAAAAAAATACAGTTCTTTTAAGAGGAGAAGGTAGGTTATGACTATTAGAAGGAAAAGAATTTATATAGCATCAATAACTCTGTTGTTGTTATTCTACGGAAATATTGCCGGATGCCAGGAGTATCCAACCATACCCAAACAATTATCAATGCTTGAGGAGGGAAAAGAGCATGTAAATGCCATGATGGAAGACAGCATGATTACCATTCCTGCCGGAAAGCATTACCAAAAAAATTTGGTGCATGATGCTTTTTTTGGCCGCCATTACCGACACCTGTGGGCTGAACCTGTCACCATGCCGGTATTGGACCTTGATAATTTAGGGGATTCACTTTATGTGAAAAAACGCGGTGGAGGCCAGCAAACACTAAACCTACGTCTCAGGGGCAAAGACAAAAGAGAATACGTCATACGAACCGTAGACAAAGACCAGGCAAATGTTTTACCCGAAAAATTTCGAACAGGCCTGGCAAAGCATTTCTTTCGGGACCAGACTTCTGCCATGAACCCTTATGCAGCATTGGTAGTGCCTCCCCTTGCTGAGGCAGCAGGCATTTACCATGTTAAGCCAAAACTCTATTATGTTCCCTACGATGAACGATTTGGCGAATATGCCGAATTAATTGAAGGGCGGGTAGTAACCGTAGAAGAATTCCCAAACAAGCACTGGGCCGGCGATCCTTTATTCGGCCCTGCTGACAAGCTAAAAAATACTACAAAATTTCTCGATAAAAGATTTTCTTCTCAGGATGTAAGCGTGGATGAGCGAATGTTTGCCCGCTGCAGGCTGTTTGATCTACTCATCGGCGACTGGGACCGACACCGAAACCAATGGCGTTGGATTGAGGTAAAAGAGGATGGTAAAAGGCATTATAAACCAGTCCCGAGGGACAGAGATGTAGTTTTCTATAGGTTTAACGATGGGCTGCTTACTTACATAGCCAGTAGATGGTTCATAATGCCCAAACTTCATACCTTTGAACATTATTATGGAAGCATAGAGAACATGCTTCTGAATTCAAAATACACAGACAATCTACTCCTCATGTCTTTGACAGAAGACGATTGGCTGGAAATTGCAGACTCTCTGCAAACAGCCATGAGCGATGAGGCAATCGAACATGCCATCAAAACATGGCCGGAAGAAATTTACAAACTCGAGGGACGGCAAACCATAGAAAAACTAAAAAGCCGAAGAGACCTTCTTCAAGAGGCCGCCATAGAGTTTTACAGGCAATTAAACAGAAACGTCGTTCTGATCGGCACCGACGAGGAAGAACGTTTTGTTGTTGAACGGATTAACAACAAGCAGACCTCCGTTACCATAACCCGAAAAGATAACAATGAAGAAATATTCCACAGGGTATTTGATAACCGCTATACAAAATCAATTTGTCTGCATGGGCTAGGTGGCGATGACCATTTCCTTGTAAAAGGCTCTGTCAACAGAGGCCCTTTTATCAATATTTATGGAGGATATGGATACGACACCATTATAGACCGCTCAAAAGTCGTAAGTTGGCGAAAACACGTCAGCATCTTTGACACACCTGAAGGAAATTATGTGGAGCTGGGAAAGAGGACAAAAGACCGTCGGACAGATGATCCTTCCATACTTGATATTGACCGGGAAGGTTGGAATACGCCTCCTAAAGAAGATGATGAGGACAATGAAATAGACGAACCTTTGGTTGATAAAAAATAAACCCTGTGAGGTTCTTTTGAAAATTTATTTACCTATTTTTGTATAATCACATATATTTAGTGTTCCTGGATTGTAAACTAAAGAGACTTACAGTTATAACTTAAAAATATCCGGGGATTTTGCTGATAAACTACAAAAACATATCTCAGAGAGCCGCAACAAATGGGACAGCAATTCTTAATTCCACTCACTAAACAGCTATGCTTAGCTTTTAGCTACGAAAAACAAACACCGCTGCCGCACGGCGTGCAGCATATGCCTATTCTAAATTTTTATTAATTCCAGCAACCCTTTTCCACCACCATAATCTATGGCATAAAACATTTCCAATGCTCCGGATTATTTAAAACCCTGCAACTACAGGATAATCACGGACATACCCTACAGGCAACCCTCAATAACACGAATAACTTCGGAAGCTTCTACAGGAGAAACCAGCAAAGGCTCTTTCCTGTCAATGGCTTCGGCTAAGTTGGCATAAAAACGGCAATAATCACCCTGAACCAGATCTATGGTTTCTGTGTGCCCATAAGCAAACTTCAACAGCCCTTTCTGACCTGAAACCGCCTGGCTCCATTCCTTATCAACGGGCATAATACCTTGTTTGAGTGCCGCTTCCTGGAGGTCCGGGACATCAACTACAAATGTTGCCTTTTCACCAACACAGACAATATGATCGCTTGCATCTTTGACCAGCATGCCTGCACCTACCTCTGCTTCAAAATCAGGATACCGGAATTTTAGATGAAAATAATCATCCGCACACGTTCCGGCACGCTGCTTTTGAACGTCAGCCGTTACGGAAAGAGGCTTGCCAAATAAATATAAAATATGATCAATCAGATGGGACCCTAAATCATACAGCAAACCTGCTCCAGGCACATTCTGCTCCCGCCAGGTACCTGTAACTTCAGGACGATAGCGGTCAAATCTGCAGGAAAAAGATTTTATCTTCCCTAAAAGATCTTCCGAAAGGAGTTTCTTTAAAGTCTGTATGCCACTATCCAGTCTTCGGTTATGATAAACGGTCAGCAGGCAATCCTGTTTTTCGGCAAGGTTAATAAGTTCAGATGCTTCTTTATAGGTAATTGTAAATGGCTTATCAACAACCACATGCTTGCCGGCCAAAAGTGCCTGTCGGGCAATGGAATAATGGTCAATATTGGGAACAGTCACAACGACAACATCTACCTCATCATCACTGAGTACTTCATCCAGTGTTTTCACCACCTGTACATTCGGATATATTTCCCGGGAACGTTGACGGTTTCTTTCCAATACCTTATAAATGGATAACGAAGGAACTGCATGAATAAAAGGCGCATGATAAGTCTCGCCACCTTTTCCAAAGCCAATTATGGCAACCTTATAACTCTTCATTCTAATTACATCTTGATTACTTTAAACTCTACCCTACGATTTTTTGCACGATTTTCTTCGGTAGTATTGGCCACACTTGGCTTACGCTTACCATAGCCTTTGGCTACCAATCTGCTCTCCGTTACACCTTTACCGGTCAGGTAGTTTACAACACTTTCAGCCCTCCCTTGCGACAAACGATCATTGTAAGCATCGCTTCCTCGATCATCTGTGTGGGCGGAGATTTCGACCACCATGCCGGGATTCAGATTCAGAAGTTCCAGCACCCTGTCCAGCTCCATATAAGATGTAGGGTTAAGCGAGGCAGAATCGAAATCAAAGAAGATGTTATTTAAGGTAAAAGAGGTGTTTAATTTTAAAGGCTTCAGCTTAATATCATGCTTCATGCTTCGGTACTTTGAATCTTTCAGATCGACCATCTTCGATTCAAAGGAATACCCTTTAGCACTTACAGACATGTCATATTTTTCCCCTTCTTTTAGAAAAACCTGAAAATCCCCCGTTTCCGGATCATTGTCGGTTTCTATCACATCTTCCTTGTCCCGTACATTGGTCATTTTTATGGTTGCTTCAATGGGTTTATTATTGGCTTCGTCCCTTACACTCCCTTCAAAAGCCACCACCTGATCGGGGCGCATGTCGGAAGGAACATCAATAAAATAAATGTTTTCAATGTTATTACTTGTAGTAGAAGAGAAATATATAACATCACCGGATCCCGGTATGGTCACCAGTTCATCATCTTTAGGAGTATTGATGTAGTCCAGGGCAACCGGCATGGTCCATTTACCATTCTCGAGTCGCGACTGATAGAGGTCATAGCCACCTTTTCCACCTACACGGGCAGAAGAAAAGATCAGTGTTTTGCCGTCCGCCATAATTCTTGGATAGGCTTCACATCCGGTATTTATAGGAAATGGCAAGGGTTGAGGATTGACAAAAAAGCGCCCGCGACGCTCGGCAACATAAATTACACAACAATGTTGACCACTTGGGCCTATTCTTCCTGCAGGTTTCATAAAGTATAGCTTTCTACCATCCGGAGACAAACTGGGAAAACCTTCGTAGCCGCCGGTATTTATAGGTTTTCCTAAGTTCTGAGGTGCTCCCCACTTTCCTTTTTCTTTTTTACTATACCAAATGTCAATTCCCCCTACACCACCTTTCATGTCTGAAGTAAAAAACAAGGTATTCCCATCATAGGATAAAAAAGGTCCTCCCAGAAAGTTATTAGGGCCAATAAGGTCATTGATGGCATCCAAAGGAACCGGCTTGGACCACTCACCCGGACGAATCAGGGTACTAGAAAACAGCATCCATCTTCCACCCCGGTTGGATTCAAATATAAGGGTTTTACCATCGGCACTGATGGTAGGAGCAAATTCCGAATTCTCCAGGGTGTTAATCGGAGCCCCAATACTCTGCATTTTTTGTGCTTGAGAAACAATGGGTATCAGAGTAAAAAGCAGCAAGCAATAAATTAACCTCATTTCAAGAAATTTAAGAGTTAAGTCAAAACAAACGAAAAGCGTTCACTTAAAATAACAAAAATTCTCCACTTTATCCAATCTTGAATGGTAAATATGCAATATTCGTAAAAACAGATGCTTCTAATAACTTTAAAACCCTGAATTTTCGTTCCCACCATTCTGAACAACATCTTTGCCCTTCAACCGCCCTTCGAGGAACAAATAGCCAAGGTATCCGCAACCCAGGCCAAACAAGGTCATCATTAATAGGTGAAAAACATTTTATGTTGGATCTGTAATGCCAGTTCCAGCTATAAAAAGCGAATACCCCATAAACTGCATACTAAACCAGATCAGAATACTTAAACCCTGCCATTTCCGCCGGGACTCGTTCTTCTCCTCTGCCTTTCGACCAATTCGCTTACACAAAAGTAAAGTATTATTATTTCTATCATCAGATCTTTACAATCCTGTTTGTTTCAATTTTAATTTTGCCTTCTTTATAAAGGCCTCCAATGGCCATTTTAAAATTTCGCTTACTGATTCCAAGCACCTTAGATATTTCTTCCGGAGAACTTTTATCTGAAAGTTCTATAGCTCCCTGCTCCTCCAGTTTTTTCCACACAACTTCTTTTGAATCACCTATCTGACTTTTCTTATCTCCATACAGAGCCAGGTCAATTTTACCGTCCTCACGAATGTATTTTATAT
>JBKBXU010000088.1:0-14659 GCA_046313675.1 Cytophagaceae bacterium | reverse complement strand
AAATGCTGATGGAAGCCTTGATGAGGATTTTAACCCGGGGTCAGGGTTTGTTGGTATTGATGTCCAATCATTATCTTTTCAAAGTGACGGGAAGATACTGGTGGGAGGTAGTTTTACGTCCTATAACGGGATTACAAGAAATCGAATTGCTCGATTAAATGCTGATGGGAGTCTGGATGAGAGCTTTAATCCTGGAACTGGGTTTAACGCTGGGGTTAGATCAATATCGCTTCAAAACGATAATAAAATACTCATAGGGGGAGAATTTACTTCATTTGACGGAAGTCCAAGAAATTACATCGTGCGTATAAATACCGATGGAACACTAGATGAAGGATTTTATCCTGGGACAGGATTTGATAGAGCAGTCACCTCAATAGCCACTCAAAGCGATGGTAAAATAATTGCGGGAGGGGAATTTATCTCTTTTAACGGAATTGGTAGAAACAGAATTGCTCGATTGATTGGAGATCCAGAAGGTTTTAATACAATTAAGGGCTATATATATACTGACAGCAATAACGACTGTCAATATCAACCAACAGAAAATACATTATCCAATGTCATTGTAAAAGCTACCCCCGGGCCTTTTTATGGTAGCTCTGACATTAACGGCCATTATACTTTGAAAGTGGATTCCGGCTCTGTCTCTTATACTATTATACAACAACATAATTCCATCTATTCGAAACTGCTGGTCAACCAATGCGCCCCTTCTCACACCGTAGAACTTACAGGCTCAGATAAAGATACCTGTTGCTTTGACTTTGCGAATGAAGTCAGACAATGCGCACTTCTGAATGTATCGCTACAAAATACCCGGATGCGGAGATGTTTCAGAAGCAATACTTTTGTTACTTATTGGAACTATGGCAATGAAGCTGCCAATAATGCTGAACTACGAGTGGTTTATCCTTCCTATGTGTATCCCATCAGTTCTACCCCCATGTGGACATCCAGAGAGGATTCCGTCCTTATTTACAACCTCAGTTCACTTGAGGCCGGAGCATCGGGAAGAATCAGTATTGTTGACTCTGTCATCTGCTGGAATGAAGAAATCCGAGGCCTTACTCAATGCATAAAAGCTATTATTTCGCCAGCTTCCAATTGTATTCAGCCTAGTTCTGAATGGGATCGATCTTCCATTAATGTGAGAGGAAACTGCGTGGATGGCCTTGCCCGTTTTGTGATTACCAACGGTGGCTCAGGCAGTATGTCCGGGGATCATGAGTATAGGGTATTTGTCAATGATACCCTTGTTTATAAAGGGGAGTTCAGACTTGGCAGCAGCGAAACGCTCACGGTGACCTATCCGGCAGAAGGGAAAACGGTAAGACTGGAAGCAGATCAGCATCCTTTGCATCCGGGCAGAAGCAGGCCAAGAGCCAGCGTTGAAGGTTGTGGAGCCAGTTCTCCCGGAAAAAAGACGACCGGCATGGTTCTAACTGCTCCCAAGGATGATTTGGATGAAGAGGTGGCATTCACTTGCAATCCAATCATCGACAGCTACGATCCTAATGATAAACTAGTCATTCCTGTAGGATTTGGGACAGTTAAGCGTATTGACCCCGGACAAGTGATGGATTATACCATCCGTTTCCAAAACACCGGTACAGACACCGCCTACACCGTGGTAATTGTAGATACGCTGGATGTTCATTTTGATGTAGCTTCTTTTATAGGAGGCACCAGTTCTCATAACTATACCTTGGCCGTTAGTGGAAAAGAAAAGGCCGTGTTGACCTTTACCTATAATAACATTATGCTTCCGGACAGCACCACGAATGAACCCTTGAGCAATGGACTTGTTACCTTCAAAATTAAAGTATCCGATGATACACCTTTAGGTACGGTGATCACCAATAAAGCCTATATCTTTTTTGACTACAACAGCGCCATCATCACCAATGAAACCATGCATACGGTAGATGTGGGTGTGGATGAAGATTTTTCCAGAGGGGCATTGGTCCGAGAGTATTTTGAAGAAGAAGAGGATGATGAAGATGACTTAACAGGAATCTCAAAGAATACGAGAGAGGGAATAAAGATATTCCCTAACCCAACTGAAGGGGTCATTACAATAGCTCTTTCAGATCATTCTAAAGAATCAATTCTTCAAGTATATTCTGCTATGGGTGTTCTGCAAAAGGAGGTACAACTGAGTCATTCACAGCTTCAGGAAATTAGTCTGACCGACCTGCATTCGGGAATGTACATTTACAGGATCCTGCAGAACGGTGAGGTTAAATCCAGGGGGATGTTGAAGGTGAAGTAGGTGCATTGTATGAATCAGAATTTTTCAGGATGATAATGACCTAACACAACCGGAAGGAGCTTTGGGTTTTATGTCTGCAATAGCCACAAGCTTGTATCAGGACAGGAGGCTAAGATGAACGCCAAATCCAATGTCTATCAGAAATGGAGCCATTTGTGATAAAGAATATTTTGACATACCTTTATTGGCTTAATTTCTAACCAAAATATCTCTCTAAAATGAAAAAAAGTATTTTAAAATCTATATTGGGAGTCTTCCTGATTTTTATTTCATCTTGCAGTCCCACCCTTGATGCAACTACTGAAGAATCATTAAACGAAACTGGAAAAGCAATCGTGGAATCCTTAAATAAAGAG
Organism: Cytophagaceae bacterium; assembly: GCA_046313675.1. Taxonomy (GTDB): domain Bacteria; phylum Bacteroidota; class Bacteroidia; order Cytophagales; family Cytophagaceae; genus JBKBXU01. The sequence goes on along the minus strand of JBKBXU010000088.1, from coordinate 12,028 downwards.
GAGAAAGCTAAATTTCTTGATGCATTATTGAATGTATTACAAAGTCATTGTCTGAACGATAGGGGACACTTTGATTTTAATTGCCTCAAAGAGAACAAGAATATCGACAGCTTACAAAAAGTACTTCATGGAAAGAATTATAAGGAGGTCATTGCCATGGGAGAAGTTGTAAATAGCAAAATTGAAAAACTTAAGTTGAAGCATGCTTATTCCAAAAGAGAAAAAGCTAAAACATATAGTAAGTGTGAAAATAAATTAGTGTTTAAAATTGATAGCATTGTCAAAAATTCAAGGTTTAATAATCAGATAGATGTATACTATTATTTGGAAAACGATCTTGGAACAGATGTCACATCTTATGGTTATAAAACTTTTTATATTTCTGGTGAGGACACCATTGCTAATAAAGGAATTATGAACATGAATATTGCTGAGGGAGAAAAAAGTACTGGTATGATTTTTTTTTCAGGAAAAGAATTCGAAACACTTGACTCAGTCAGCTTAGATGATTTTTCTTTAGAGATAATTTCAGCAAATAACTACCATCTTCCCGAAGATGATGAGGTACTTTTTGATAAAATGTTTTTTACTCAGCAAGACGTGGAATTGATTGAGGAATTGGAAAAAAAATATCCTGAGCTTAGGCAAAATAACTAAATTTGGCGATTATATGATTTAAGAGCTGTGGACTTCCGCAGCTCTTTTTTATGTGCTCTAAGGTCTCGCAGAAATTCCGATAGCTTATTTTCTGTTATTTTTTAAAACTAAGAAACCAAAACCCTCTTTCTGAGTTAGCATTATATTATACTATGAATCTATACTCGACCAATCCTGAAGATTTACTTTTTAACGCCGCCCGCATGGGGGATGTTGAATACCTGAAACAGGCCATTGAAAAAGGTTTGGACTTGAACCTGCAGGATGCCAGAGGCTTTAGTCCACTTATTCTTGCCTGTTATGAAGAGCATAAGTATGTTGCTGAATTGCTGTTAGACAATGGGGCTGATATTGACCTGCAGGATGCGGCCGGTAATACCGCTTTAATGGGTGTTGCGTTTAAAGGCTATAAAGAAATTGCTGAAATGCTGATTTTAAAAGGGGCAGATGTAAATAAACAAAACTTTAGCGGAGCTACAGCCTTGATGTTTTCGGTGATGTTTGGTCGTCATGATTTGGTGAAAGTACTATTGGAAAACAAGTCAGATATTTCTATTAAAGACAGTAGAGGTTTTACAGTTGTTGATATTGCCAACCAGATAGGAAATGAACAGGCTCTGGAAATGCTTCAGGTTGATACAATGGAATAAATCCAATAAATTTATCCCCAGAATTTATATTTTGAGTTAATAATCCTAATTTTACAATCGGGTTGGGTTTAACGAAAAATCAACATGATACAATTACGTGCCTTAACCGATTTTAGAGCAGGCCACATCCGCCTTGTGCGGACCTCACCCAAAAAGTAGGTTAACAGTGGAAGGTCGACGGATCGGGGCGGCTGATTCCTGTTAAAAGCGGATTTTTCGCTCCCAACCCACTTTTTTTAAACCCAAACTTTCTCCAACCAAGACATTCGTATTTTTTTTATTTGTAAGTAATTAGTTTAAAACTTTGGACAAGGGAGTTTTTTAACTTTACGTTTATTTGTTGTACGGTTGTGAATATAGGTTATATTTAATTCATGTGAACCTCCGGTTCGTGCCGGCGCAAGCTTTGAGACCACAAAATCATAGCTATAGCTCACACTGAGGCTGTTGTTGATTTTAAATCCTGCTACTACGATAATCGATTCGTTATTTTGTAAACCAGGCCTGTAACGTTTTAATAGAGGAATCCCTCTATACCAAAATCCTGTTATAATGTGATCGTAAAGAAAATATAAACCTAAATCAACCTGGTCTGACTTTCCTTGTGTTTTATAATGGATGGTAGGGGTGAGGTGGATATTTCGTCCTTGCTCAAATTGTCCGCTGCCTGTTTTCTTTTGCAAGTCAAACTTGTACCCTCCGGTAAAGTTAAATTTGACAGGCAAGCGGCTTTCTGATCCATAAAAAGATTGATTGGGGCTGTTCATATGCGCATAGGTTACACCGACCCAGTATTTATCTGAATAGAAAATACCCCCTGAAGTGAAGTCAAGGTAATGAACCATATCCATATCGGAGGGCTGGTGTGTTCTGGTACCAAGGTAGCCGTAGGAGTCGTATTGGTCCGGGAACCTCAACATGGAATAATCAATATTTCTGGAAACATAGCCGGCCTGAATCCCTGCACGAAATGCATGTTTGTCGGTAAGATGAAGCTCGTAGGAGTATTGTAAGGCTATTTCTGTTGTAGCTATGGTATTGCTGCCCTGCAAGTCTTTAAAAAACATCAGGCCATATCCACTGTTATTATTGGGGGTATAATGGTCTACTGAAAAATGAGAAGTAATATACTTTGCGTCCAAAGCCGGCCATTGAACCCTTTGATGAAAAATTCCTCTGGAATTATGAGCGCTTCCTGCAAAAGCTGGATTCAGGTATATTGGGTTTGCATAGAACTGTGAGTATTGTATATCCTGAGACATTCCAATTGTGTGTAACAGGAGCAATATTAACAGCAGCAAAAACGACGTTTTTTTTTCTGAATATTTTTTAGATGTCATAATGTTTGTGGTTCGGAGGTTCTTTATCGTATGACTGTTACACTTCCTTCCAATTTGTATGGGCCTCTGTATTCTACCGAATCTCCCTCATAAACAATTACCCATGGATACACGCCCACAGGCATAGGTTCATTTCTATAATTGCCATCCCAAAATTCATTCTTATCCCGTGATTCATAAATAATTTCGCCCCATCGATTGAAGATCAGCATTTGGAAATCTCCTACAAAAGCATGGTGAACCCGGAATAGGTCGTTGATGCCATCGCCATCCGGGCTAAAGGCATTTCCAACGAAAAGCCGTGGGGGGCATACATCCCGAACATTGGCTGATGCTTCGGCTGTGCATCCCCATTGGTTGGTTACCATAAGGTGATGGTCCCCGGGATCCTTTACTGTGATAATGGAGCTTGTATCACCTGTATATTCCCAATAGTAGGCATGTCCTGCAATTGATTCTACACCCAATTGAGTATATTCCTCTCCGTCGGTGCAAATTTTTTGATTTTGAAGATAAGGTCTTTCCGGATCAGGACGAACTTGAACAAGGTTCTCCCGGGTTAAAGCCGCGGTACATCCATGGTTGCTGACAACTTCTAAACGTACGTTATAACTCCCTGTATTAAGGTAGCAATGGGCGGAATTTTGTTCGGAAGATGTGTTGTTTTGAGATGAAGGGTTTCCGAAATTCCAGGACCATGATTGTATATGCCCGGATGCGATAGTGGAAGAATCCTTAAACTCTACACATAAAGGGGAGCATCCTTCCGCCGGAGGCCCAAAATTTACCACAGGAATTGGATATACTTCAATAGGTTTTTGAACTGTGTCCGTGCAGCTCAAATCTGTTACTATTACTAAAGAAGCTTCATAAATCGCGGCCGCATTGTAATTGTGTTGTGGGTTGTTTTCGTTTGAAAAATTTGCAGAACCTGAACCAGGGTCTCCAAAATTCCACTCTCGGGAAATAATTTGAGAAGAACCCACACCATTACTCATTACCGATTGATCCCTAAAGGAAACAGGCTCCTCGCCAAAGCAGCCGCTTAAAAAGCTGAAGTCCGCTATGGGCATAGGAGGGGGATTTAATGTTACATTGCTTGTAAATGCACAATCATTATTGTCTCTAACAATCATTGTATAGTTTCCAGCTTCCAGGCCAACCGCTGTTGCTGTGTTTTGTATTGGCGAAGAATTCCACTCATAATGGTAAGGGGCAGTTCCACCTGCAACAGTTGCTGTTGCTGTACCACCTGAAATACAGGTAGGGTTTTCCACCGATATGGATATAGAAACAGGCTCAGGCTCATTTATTATAATATTTGCTTTTTCAGAACACTGAAGTGCGTCGCTAACGGTAACTGTAAAATCTCCGGCAAGCAATGCATTAGCATTTGCAGTTGTTTGTATTGGATTGGTATTCCAGCTAAAGACATAAGGTTCCGTGCCCCCGGTTGCATTTACAGTGGCAGTTCCGTCATCCCCTTCATAGCAGCTAACATCTGTTGTGGAAGTATTTAGTATAATAGATTGTGGTTCAGTTATGGATACACTGGCATTTTCAGAACAAAGCAGTGAATCTGTAACCGTGACGGTATAAGATCCTGCCGCCAGTCCCACAACTTCGATTGTGGTTTGTTCAGGATTGGTGTCCCACCTGTAGGTATAGGGAGCGGTACCTCCGGCAGCAGTGACAACAGCCGAACCATCATCTCCCCCAAAGCAACTGACATGTGAGGGCGCTGTGCCAAGGGTCAGGGCATCTGGTTGTAAAACTTCAATCGATGCTGTTTCTGTACAACCCAAAGAATCTGTTACGGTGACTGTATGATTTCCTAAAACTAATGCATTTGCCTGACCGGTGTTTTGCTCTGGACTTGTATTCCAGCTATAGGCGTAGGGAGCTGTTCCTCCGATAGCTGTTACAGAAGCTGAACCATCATTGCCGCCAAAGCAGCTTATATTTGTAACTTCCGTATTTAAAACAAGTTCTTGTGGCTGGGTAATTTCTACCGTTGTGGTTTCCTGGCAGTTCAATGAATCTAATACGGTTATTCTGTAAATGCCTTCCGAAAGGTTTGCTGCATGATCCGTTGTTTGCTCAGGATTTGTATCCCAGCTATAGGAATAAGGATTTCTTCCTCCTGTCACATTTACGGTTGCTGATCCGTTATTGCCTTCAAAGCAACTGACATTAACAGATTCAATGCTTAATTCCAGTGCTTCAGGTTGTATTATTACAGCGGTATCACTTGCCATACAGCCTGAAAAGTCTGTCACCGTTATAATATAGCTACCCTCGGAAAGACTTGTAGCCTGCATTGAATTTTGCTCGGGCAGGGTATTCCATGAATAGGTATAAGGTAAGGAGCCTCCCGTTGCTGTTACTGTGGCCGTACCATCATTTCCTTCAAAACAGCTTACCTCTGTTGTTTCTACCACTAGGGAAAAACCGTCTGGCTGAAGTATAGTGGCACTTGTTGTATCTGTACAGCCAAGCAAATCAGTTACAACTACTGTATATGATCCTTCCGATAATCCTGTTATTTCCCCTGTCGTCTGTTCCGGGTCTGTGTTCCATCTGAAAGTATATGGGGATGTACCCCCGGAGACATCTACTGTAGCGGATCCATCGTTAATGCCGGCGCAGGTAACATCTATTGTTTCCGTATGTGATTCAAGAATTTCCGGTTGGTATATATTAACGGAAGCGGTATCAGTACACCCTAAAGAATCGCTCGTTATCACTGTATATGTCCCTTCGGTAAGATTTGTAGCTTGGGCATCCGTCTGTTCAGGGCTGGTATCCCAATTATAGGAATAATTGCCTATGCCGCCGGAAACATTTACCATAGCCGAACCGTCATTTCCTCCAAAACAACTTACATTTGTAGTTTCGGAAGTTGCTGTTATATCAGGACTTACCGTTACTGTCACGGTATCAGTGTTTGAACAACCCTCGAACGTACCGGTAACAAAGTACTGTGTCGTTTCTGTGGGTGTTACTGAAATAGAATTTCCAGTTTCTCCCGTTGACCAGACATAGCTTTCCGCGCCTTCTACAGTTAAGATGGTAGTTTGACCTTCACAAATATATGGTGCATTAGTCGAAAGAAGGGGAGACGTGTTAACGACAACGGTTTGTACTATGGTATCTGAGCATTCGGTACCGGTTCCTGAAATAAGTGTTACGTCAAAGTTTCCGGCTCTGCTAAACGTATGAGAAGGGTTTTGCAAATTTGATGTATTATTTTCCCCTGAATCAGGATCCCCAAAGTTCCACTGCCAATAATTTCCTCCTCCTGTAGTTTCATTCGTAAAACTTGTTGCTATACCTGCACAAACGGTGGTATTTGAAAAGCCGGCCACAGGGTTTGCTTCCACAAGAACCTGAATGGTGTCTGATACCGTACATCCATGTGTTACATCTACCCGATAGGTGGTAGTTTGAGACGGGCTTGCCATAGGGTTAGGACAAGTGGTACAGCTAAGGCCATCGGAAGGTGTCCACAGGAACGTTGCCTGAGGAGGGCCTGTTGGTATGCAGCCAAGCATTACACTATCGGTACATCCAATTTGGGTGGCTGGCCCTCCGGCATTTGCCCAGGCCATATTGGGATTTCCACTGGAAACAATGGCTGCATTCAGATACATGCGTAAGGCATTAAGCCTTGGAAGAGTAGTTAAACCAAGAACAGGATTGCGTGGGCCTCTGGTTCTGCCATAGTCATGCCCTCCCAGATAATATACATTTCCTCCCGGAGTAGCAGGATCTGTAAGTTTCGCTCCCATGGCAACCACTGTGTCGGTACTGGTGTGTGATACTGAACGATAAGCATAGGGACGCCAATTAGAGCCTTCTGCCAATGTCCAGTCATTGACGGAGCCTCCTTCGTTTTCTTCTAAAGGCCCATGCATTTGAGAGTAGGCAAGGTCAGCATTGGGGTAAAGATGAGAAACACCTGAATTTGTTATGGCTATTCCATTGGTCGTGTGAAAGAAGCCCTGATTTTCATAGGTTTCCACAGCATGGCATTGTGCCAGAAAATTTCCTCCATTCAATACATAGGCACGAACACCTTCTATAACTTCCATACTCACCTGATGGGGATCCGCATGCGGTTCTGAAGCAAAGGTATAGCAATTCATCAGATCCCGAATATTGGCCGCATCCATTATGTCATAATCATAAATACCTGCCCCTTCAAGAATTTTGGTATGGATTTGTTGGTTTCCCCCATTATTAAAAACAGCTATTTTGGGACGGTGCGTTAATGTATAACCGATATCTACAGTGGTATTTTGGGAGAGCCTGTACACAGCTACATTGTTCCCAAATAAATTGATGATGTCTGTGGTACTCGTTCCGCAAGGCAAAATCGTATCGGGAACAATAAAAGGCCCACCCCTGAAATCCATCATGGCTGCGGGGCTGGCATGTGGAGAATACATTTCGGCCATAGCGCTAAAGTCAATATCATCCCTTTGTTTGGGTGTGCGTATGGCCCATTTTACATGTACACCGTTTTGAAGAAGGTTATAGATCAAGCCATACGCTCTTAGGTTAAAAGGAGGGGCTCCTGCTGGTACAATAGCTTGATAAACGGTATCCATAGGGACGATGTAACATCCTGCAGGAATTTCCTGAAGGTTGGATGCCGGATTGGGAAGATCCCTCTGTGCAAGTGTGTCTATAGAAATTATTAAAAACAGGAAAAGCAAAAACCTTCCAGGGCTCTTGCAATAAATCCATAAAATATTTCTTTTTTCCATAGTTTTCTTTCATTAAAGCCTGTCGTCACAAGTGGGTAATAAAATATTCTTCTATAGTGTAAGGACTACATGTTTTTTAATAGCGAAGCCTGGAGATGAGAAAAAAATAGAATCCGGCTTTTACGGATTTGGAAGGAGTGATGTTGTAAAATATCTTTATTTTTCTATTTTTTATGTGTAAATTTATATTTTCTTTTTAATATTAAACTAGTAGCTACCTATCTCATGGAGGAATCGGTCATTCAGAAAGCTGTAAAGGGGGACATTCAGGCATATAAAAAGATATTTGATTTTTATATGCCACGTATGAGACCACTATGCCTGCGCTATGTCCGAACCGATTTTGAAGCAGACGACATTTTACAGGAATCCTTCATTAAAATATTTAAGAACCTAAAGCAATTCCAGTTTAAGGGTTCATTTGAAGGTTGGATCAAAAGAATTGTCATAAATACGGCCCTAACTTATTATAAAAAGAACTTTACACTTTTTGTAATTGATAATGTTGAAGAAATTGATGAAAGCGATATAGAACAAGACACTGTGGGGGAAATTGAAGACACGGATACTTCCGACCTATTAAAAATTATTGATGAACTTCCACCAGGTTATAAATTAGTTTTTAATCTTTATGTCATGGAAGACTATTCACATAAGGAAATAGCTGATATGCTTGGAATATCAGAGGGAAGCTCCCGTTCTCAGTATTCCAAAGCGAAAAAGATGATAATTAAATTACTGTCCAGGCAACGTAATGAGGATAAAAGTTCTCTATTAAGAAAGATGCAGTAATGAATAGCAATAAAAATACAGATAATTTTAAGGACTCTATCCGCAAAAAGATAGGAAAAGATGAATCAACCCCATCCTCAAGGGATCATGTGATATGGGAAAACGTCCTGAATGAAATTTCAGATAAAAAAGAAGTTTCTGCTAGCTGGAGCAAAAAAAAATGGTTTGCATTGGCAGCCTGTATAGCCCTTTTGTTATCATGTACTCTAGGTGTACTTATTATGAATAAGTCGACTATTACGATGGTTAGTGAAGATAGATCAGAAAGTATAATAAGAGAAGAACAGGTGTTTAATGAATCCAATAGTCCTCAAGATTTGAGGAGTGCTCAAAATGTGGAAGGTGCAGGAGTTGGGAAACCCTTAGAAAGTTCCAAGATTCAAGAAGTGAAGACGAAAGGCATGCCGGATTTCAGCAAAAGCGAAAATGTTACTTCGGAAGGAGGAAGACTTGAATATATGCTCCCAGATGGTTCTTTTGCTGCACTTAATTTCAAAACCGTTCTCAAAGTCAATAAAAATTTTAAAGAACAGAGAAATCTTTTGCTTGGAGAAGGAGAAGCTTATTTTGAAGTTCAACATGATCCGGCCAAACCTTTTAGTGTTTTCTTTGATAATCATAGGTTGCTGGTAGTTGGTACAAAATTTAATGTTCGTCATTTACCTGAAGAGGAGTATAAAGAAATTACGGTAAGTGAAGGCAAGGTACGGGTTTTTATCAATAACAAAGATAGTGTAGATGTCAGTAGTGGGGAGCAGCTTAGGATTTATATTTCCAAAGAGCCAAGCCTTCTAAAAGTAAATCCTCAGAATGCTATTTCGTGGAAAAACAGATTTCTGGCATTTGATAAAACACGTTTAGAGGATGTTATGCGTATGCTTGAACGCCATTTTCAAATAGAAATTATTCTTGAACCCAAGGTTCAAAACTGTCGTTTTACGGGTGATCTAAGCGAGCTTTCACAAGAAGAAGCCTTATTAGGGCTTTCTATGGCTAATTCACTAAAAGTTGATACACTGGACAATAAATTTTATATTACAGGTAAAGGATGTGAGTAGTCTTTTTTACTTCTTTATTTTTGTCTTTTTCTTTACAACATCATTCGCTCAAAACCCGGCATCTGATACGGCAACCCTTTATTCCGTATCTAAAAATTTATTGCAGAAGGAAATTAGTTTTGTTCATAGTGGAGGAAAGCTTGCTGATGTATTGAAGGATTTATCACGTGAAAGTGGTATAAGCTTTTCTTATTCCGAAGATAAAGTAAAATCGGTTTCAGTAGGTAGTATCAACGTTAAAGACAAGTCATTACATTCAACTCTTAATACACTTTTAAGCAATAGTGGATTTACCTACATGCTTGTGGGAAGGGTGGTGTTTCTTGTTGAAGAAGAAGCCAAAGCAGAAGCAGAAGAATTCAAAAGAGAAGCTAATGCCTCAGAAAGGCCTTTTTTAGAAAAGTATGAAAAGCATATTTATACTCCAAAGCAGAGTAACTTTAAATTAAGCCCTGAGCAGAAAAAGATTTTAAGGAGACATTACCGGGAAGAATTACGCTGGGCTTCAAAATATGGATCAAATAAAGAGGTAGTTGGAGATACCCTGAAAATTCCTAAAAACAATTTACCTGTTTATTCCTTAGCATCAAACAAATATTATGTTGGTGGAACGCTTAATCTGGGGTTTTATAATACTCGCATTGTAAGCAATTATAAATTTAACTGGCAAAGAGAGATGGGGTATGAGGCAAATACTACAACATCCATCATTCCAGGAATTACCGCAGGGTTTAGATATAATAATTGGGTTTTCAGTACCGGAATAGTATATCAAAAGGTTCGTCTTAATGAAACCTGGACCGAAGAAAGAAGGTCAGGGCCTCCGAGCCACACTCCTGCTGCGGTCGATAGAAGTAAGGAATTAGTTAAATATTTGTCTAATCAAGAACATTTAATCATATCATCTCCATTTGATGCTTTATACCTGAAACGCTATAGGAACTTTTATGGAGGAATAGGGGCAGGTTTACAAATGTGTTTTGTAAACACTGTTACAAGAGGCACGGCCAATTTCATAAACCATTACTCCTCTGTTTCTTCCATCGGATTAAATGAAAGCTATAGTACGTTTATGCTTTCTGCTAATTTGGAAACGAAAATAGGTTATCTTGTACAAGAAAGATTAATGCTATTTTCCGGCATAGGATACGGAAAAGCTATAAACCCACTTTATCGGAATTTTTTGTATAGTTATAAGCCTGATTTACTAATGCTAAAATTTTCTTGTATTTATTTTATCAAGTAATTTAGTCTGAACAGGATCTCTTTATTATTATATTTATCACAAAGGCTCCAAAGGCTAATATACTTCAGCAATTTTCTACATCTGAATTTGTGAGTGTTTCAGTTGTAATTCGTACTTAACTTATTCAAAATTTATTATGACCATACCTTTCGGAAATACTAATATTAAAATCACCAAAATAGGCCTGGGACTTGCTGCTCTTGGAAGACCCGGTTACATCAATATCGGACATGGGGAAGACCTGAGAGGCAACTATGAGCTTTCTGGAATGCAAGAGCGGGCTTTTGAGGTTTTGGATGCTGCTTATGAAAATGGGATTCGATATTTTGACGTTGCCCGAAGCTATGGGAAAGGAGAAGAATTTTTGGCCAACTGGATTAAGAACCGTAAGCTCAATGTTGTTGTCGGGTCGAAGTGGGGTTATCGATACACTGCTGACTGGCAGGTGCAGGCTGAAAAGCATGAGGTGAAAAGCCATACTATTGATGTTTTAGACGAACAATGGCCTTTGTCCGAAAGGTTGTTGGGGGATTTTTTAAAAATCTATCATATCCATTCTGCCACGGAAGAAAGTGGGGTGCTGGAAAACGCTAAAGTTATTGAACGGCTTTGGCAACTGAAAGATAATGGGATTATCGTAGGTTTATCACTAAGTGGCCCTAAACAGGCGCAGACGCTTTTGAGAGCCATGGAAATCCGGAAAGAGGGCAAATGCCTTTTTCAATCTGTACAAATTACCTTTAATATCCTTGAACAGTCATCCGATGACGTTCTGAAAGAGGCTTCAAAGGAGGGTTTTGGCATAATTGTGAAGGAGGCGGTTGCCAATGGTCGTCTTACCGGAAGAAATAGTGATCCGGAATTTGCTGAAAAGATGCGTATTCTATCCAGTATTGCCACTAAGCATCGGGTGGGGATAGATGCGCTTAGCATGGCTTATGTGTTGCATCAGGGTTGGTGCAGCATTGTTTTAAGCGGAGCATCCACGGTAGAGCAGCTAAAAAGTAATCTGAAAGCAAATGATGTAAAATTAAATGAGAGCGACCTTAACGCATTAAGAAGCCTGGCTGAAAGCCCGGAGGAATATTGGAGAAAAAGGGGGGAGTTGAATTGGAATTAGCTTTATAAAAGTTAAATATTTTAACCATTAAGAAGTTAAGGGACATTAAGGTTTTTTTAGGGAATAAATTGCTTATAAAACGATAGTAAAGTTTTCTTATCTTAACTATTCTTAATTCCTTAATGGTTTAATAATATAGATAAAATCTGATCTATATCATTTTTTGGAAAGGTTTTTGCTTAATTATTTAGCAGTCTAAGATCTTAATTTTTACCTCTAATCTTCCGTCCTATGAAACTAAAAGTCCCCGAAAGTTCGCTTAAAAGAGTTGTTATAGTAGGTGCCGGTTTTGGTGGCCTGGCTCTTGCACGTAAGCTTGCCTCAAAGAAATTTCAGGTCATCCTGATTGACAAAAATAACTATCACCAGTTTCAACCTTTGTTTTACCAGGTA
>JBKBXU010000087.1:0-14786 GCA_046313675.1 Cytophagaceae bacterium | reverse complement strand
TAGATGAAGAAGTGGACAAAAAAGCCAAAGCAAAGATGAATGAGTGGATAGGCCCAAAGACCAATCCTATTTCTCAAGAATCTTAAATTCTACTCTCCTGTTCTGCCGTCTTCCCTCCTCTGTTTCATTAGAGCTCACGGGAAATTCCATTCCATAACCAACAGGAATAATTCTGGATCGAGCTATTCCTTTATTGGCAAGGTATTCAAGCACCGAATTTGCCCTTTCCTGCGATAGTGATTTATTAAATTCCGCCTTTCCAACATTATCCGTGTGCCCGGAAATTTCAACTTTCATCTTAGGATTTTCCTTCAATAAGCGATACACTTTGTCAAGTTCTTCGAAAGATTCCTGCTTTAATACAGCTTTACCTGATTGGAAAAAGATATGATCCAGTTTTATTGCCTGGCCAATTTGCAGAGGGGTAATGTAAAGGTCTTTATAAACCTCCTTTACATTCTTTACTGAAAGATTTACAGAATATGTAACGGGATAAAAATCTTCTGCTATAGCATAAATGGTATGAGCTTTTCCAAGGGGCAGTTTCATCGTATACATAGAATCTTTTATCTGCACCGATAAGGAAGGAAAGCCATCCGGAAGAATGGTAACTTTGACGTTTGAATCAATTCCTTTTTGCGTTACGCTATTTAAAATCTTTCCTTTAATAATGGCAGATGTAATGACAGGGGCCAATTTATGCAGTTGAATATCTTTACTAATAGTGGTATACTCATCAATATCCCTTAAATCAAGTCTCACCTGTTCAGATTTGTAACCGGAACTTTTAGCCTGAAGAATATAGGAACTCCCATGATGGATCTTTAGCTGGTAACCTGAAGGATCGATTATAACAGAATCAGGCCTTAAGCCATTCACCAAAACTTCTAGGGAATCTGAAGAAATTATAGAAACACTGTCACTGCTTATAAACTTACCGGTTACAAGTACATAAGGAAGTGGTTTCAGATATAAATCCTTATCCATTTCGGTATATTCGTAAAAACCGGAAGCATCCAGCAAGTACGGTTGCGGCTCCCAATTCTCTGTAGCAACAGCAATTTCATATTTTTCTCCCAAAGGCAGCAACAACTCGTAAGAACCGCTCAGGGTGTCATACGCAAAATCAACTTCTTTTTCATTAACCAGAAAGTGTAGCTTCTTTCCAATTAATGGCGCGTTATTTTTTTTATTCAACACCTTGCCTCGAAGCAATACAAAGGGATTTTCTTCAAAAACCTTTAATCTAAGTATATCAGAGGAGCCTTTTGAACCTGCTACGGATGCATAATACGCATAACTTCCCTTGCTATTTAAGGAATAGAAACTCTGCCAGCGTCCCTGATTAATGGTATCATTCATTTTTACAGGTTCATGCCAACTTCGGTAAGAAACCCTTCCTTTCTTATCAGGTTTAATTTCGGCTTTATAAAGATTCAACTCCTTTTTCTTAAGCCTGGAAAAATAAAGCGTACGCCCATCGACAGAAAGGCTTGGCGAAAACTCCATTGCAGATGACTTGATTTTACCTTTTATCTTTTTAGGGCTCTTCCAGTTACCATTTCTTTTCCTGGTAGATACGTACAGTTTATTTTTTTTCCCGTTCCACCTTCTTGAGAAACTCAGCAACATCAGGTTTTCTTCATTGTTGATATAAACAGAAGTGAACTTACCCCGATTTTTTCTTGAGTAGTTGCCAATTTTCACCTTCTCTGGTTTAGAAAACGTACCATCTGTATACCGGACTATTTTTGAAATTCCGCGTTTTTTCCAGGTCAGATCCTTATAAAATAATCCACTTATATAAAAACTGTTACCATCGGCACTTAATCCTAAAAGGTTATTATAGCGAATAGAATTAAAAGGTAAAGGCATTCTCCGGGCCTTAGCCCAACTGCCATCTTCGTTCAAGAAAGCATACCATATATCCTGGGTATTCTTAGCACCAAATGCATTTTCAGGGTGGTTGGCCCTGCTGAAGTACAAGATTTTCCCATCCATCGAAATAATGGGATTCATTTCCGGATAAGGAGAATTTATGGAATCTCCTAAATGCTCAGGCTCAAATGCATGTTGCGCATTGGCAGCGGAAATAAGGAAAATAAAGATTAGTTGAAGTAATATATAAGGGCGCATGAAAAAGAAATTATGGAACAAATAAGCTTTCTTGGGTTCTTATTCTACCGAATACAAGATTAATACCTGCCCTTACTGTAATAAATTTCGGATTAAGAGGGGCAATTACCACGGTGGAACCTTCTACTTCCAACTCTGTCCATGTTCGGAACATATTTTCCCCTACTATATAGAACTGAACAGGGCCGGGTTTTACCATCAGGCCGAACCCTATGTTATCATAAGACCGGTAAATTGTAGTCCAGGTAAAAACTGTTTCAAACCATTTGCCTACACCCTGCGAGACGGATGCCGTAATTCCCGGCCACAATCTCTTATAATAATCAAAATAAAAGGTAAGTCCGGCCCGGGTAGTATTAGTCAGCTTATAATTAGCTGTCAAATATAAACGCGGAGTAAGCCATGTTGTATAATTATTCATAGTCCGCTCATAGCTGAATTTGCTCTGAAGAGAATCCAGAAGAGGTTCTATTTCTTCTTCATTCAACAAATCCAGCCCATCAAAAGAAGCTGCTCCTGAAAAAATATGATTTTCTACATTTGACCGCCACCGTATAAAACCAATATTGGTCAACGCTCCGGAAAAGGTAATTTTATCTGTATACCGATAGCTTGCACTAATATCGCCACCCCAGCCGTTGTTTCTGAAATTGCTGATATAATTTCTAAAATTAATATCGTCCCAGGAATCATCATCAAAGGAAATAGGTGAAGATAAATTTAGCGTTGAATTAACCGAAGCATCCAAGCCATACATATCCTCATCTGTCCTTAAGAACATTTCCTTGTTTCTAAGACTTGCATTTGCCATTCCCTGCAGAAATTTCAAACGCCCTCCATAGACAAATTTTCCTTCCTGTTTGTTTTTAATGAACCCAAAAGCATAGGATCTGTAATGGGTTACATCCATTCCCAGTGAGGAAAAATCAAGGAGATTGGCATCGCCCAGGTTGTTCCCATTGCCATACAAACCTAAAGAAATTAAATGCCTGGGAAGGGAAAACCTAAAATCAACATTTTCGCTGACATCAAAAGAAAAAAACATGTCTTTTTTCTTGACTCTAAGATGAAACAAATCCACACCCGCATTTAAATAAATGGCATTTTTCTTTGCCAGGCCTGCATAAAATTGATTAGGACTAATAATTAGTTCATCTCCTGACCTTTTGAGCAATTGATTAGGAGTAAACCCGGTATTGGTATAGCCAAAACGAAAGGATGAGATACCCGGTAACCCTATGCTGGTTTTAAAATCAGGCAAAGCGGTAGGATTGACGTAGGAAGCCTGATAAATCGAATGCATGTGGGGCAAGGTAAATTCCTGTGCACGGGCTGAAAAATCTGCTGATAAAAGAAATCCTATGACCGATGTTAATATATATCGCTTCACTACTCTATAGTTATTCTTGCTTTGGCAAGGATGGAGATCTGAATTTGCACATAATTTTGACTAAAAAATTTCACACTTTGACTTCCATTGCCGGTCTGAAAATTACCCGTCAAAACAAGCTTTCTTGCCCTGCTAATCTTGTCATATTGGCCAGCATCGTATTCAAGTTCGGTATATTGCACCGCTGGATTTACTAATTCGCCCTCGCTGTTTATATCCCCGGACAATATTATATCATGAGGTGCAATAAACAGAGGCTCTATTACATTATTATAAGCATCAAGCCAATAGCCTTGGAGACCAAGTTTGGTTGGCATGCCATTATCGACTTTTATTTTGAGTTTTACATATTCCGCATTCTCACGTGCCGGCAATTCAATGTCATGAACCGTATCGCGTAGGGCATAAAGGTGAAGGCTTCCATACAGCGGCACTTCGGCCCTCACATATAACTCCATATGACTATTATCCTTTACAAACCAATCATTTCCGGAGGCACTTCCAATTGAAAAACCTGCCTTGTAATGTAGGCGCATTGGGGCAGGAACAAATATATCACGGATATTACTATTCGATTTATCAGCATTGAAGTGTGAATAAACCTTTCCCTGACCTTCTGAAACAGGATAGTTAATTTGATTTGGCCCCGGAATAAAAGAAGCAGTTAAATTTGTATGAATTTCATTAGCTTCGGAAACCATATTATCCAATTTAAATCCAGAGGGTACTCCAAAACTATTGGTTGTGGTAAGGAAAATTTTAGGATCCTCAAGGAAAACATGTCCATCAATAGTACCTTCAAAAACCTCTATATCGACGGTACCTTCCATAGGATCAAAGTCAATCTGACCAAAATTCCCGTAAAGCCTGCTATATTTCGGCTCATTCATGGAAAAGCTGAATTGAATTTCACCGCCGGGACCTATAGGATTTCCAGAGGATGTAAGCTTAAACTCTGTTGTGTAGGCAATGACATTTGCTCTACTTCCACTTTCCATAGAAAGCTGATAGCCATCAAGATTCATTCCCCGAGTAGCCCTCCCATAGGGAGATAAGTTAATTTTATCTGAATATGGAATACCATTCTTTTGGAGGCCTGGAAATGTAATATCAACTTCAGTGTGGTGGTTATAGCCTGAAGAAAGACTTACAACCAGTAATCCACCTTTAAAATTTACCTGTCGGATTCGCTCTCCGTTTTCAAACTCCAGTTGGTATTCTTCAGAATAAGTAGCTGTAGCCGTTTGGCCCGCAGGCAAAAGAAGTGGTTGATCCGGACCTAAATCGAATGCTGTGGAGAAAGATAGAGAAGGAATTTCAATAAAATCCTCAGCATTTGGGAAACGCACAGTATCACGGTAAATAAATGTAAAGCTGCCATCGGAATGTTCATGAACACTTTCGTCAAGATCATGTATACGATAAGCAATGTCCTTTATGGTAAGACGGCTGTTAACGATGGGAACAGCAAGGCTTGTCTCCCAATCTTCCACAACTACTTTATTAAATTTCTCCTTGCGTAGGCAGCTAACATTAATAACAATTGAGAATAAAACTACTACCCGGAAAAATTTAAACCCTTTCAGTTTCATAAGCTTTAGTAAACCAATGAATAATGAGTCAACATACGTAAAATCTTATTATCGGTTGATGAGAACATTTTACAAATATATAATTCTTGTCACATAAAATATATTAAAAAACTCAAAATCAATCAATAACCCTAGTGTTCATCAACAAAAAAACAGAACCCATTGAACAAAAAAAAGGCTACCCGAAGTCGGACAGCCTTTTTTTATCAATTAATGAAGTTTTTATTAATTTACACCAACCAATTCAATATCAAAAATCAAATCCTCGCCTGCCAAAGGATGGTTCGCATCAAGCTTAACTTCTTCTTCGGTTACTGCAGTTATCATTACCGGAACCTGCTGTCCATCCTGTTGCTGAACGGATAATTGCATACCAACTTCCGGCTTAATATCCTGCGGAACCTCGGTCAAAGGTACGCTTATAACCATATCTTCACGCTTTTCACCATATGCTTGTTCACTTGGAATTTCCACAGTTTCCTTATCTCCAACATTCATTCCTAAGACGGCATCTTCAAAGCCGGGGATTACCTTACCTTCACCCAGAGTAAACTGAAGTGGCTCTCTATTGGCAGAGGAATCAAAAACATTTCCATCTTTCAATTTTCCGGTATAATGTACCTTTACGGTATCTCCTTTTTTTGCTTGTGACATAAATAAAAATTTTAAAATGACTCTTTTCAGGATTTATTTCCTGCTTAATATTTTAAAATAAGCTTTTTTATAAAAACATTCAAAGTAATAACTATAAAAATGTAAAAATGATATAAATAGAATTGCACCTATTTTAAAAGCAGGATTTAAAAAATTAAAAAGCTTTCTTTTATTATGTTCATTCATTTAGTATTTTCATAATCCAATACTAAAAACATGAAATACTTTCTCCCTAAAATTTTAATAGCCGTCCTACTATTTACAGCTTGCTCAACGAAAAACAAACCAGATTCAGCACATTCAGAAACTGAACGTATAGAATTTCAAGTAGACTCAATCCTATCATTGCTTACCCTTCAAGAAAAAGTAGCTATGATTCACGCCTCTTCTTCCTTTACCTCGGGAGGTGTTCCACGACTTGGCATACCCGAGTGGGTAATGTCTGATGGGCCCCACGGTGTAAGGAAAGAACATGGCCGTGGTTGGAAACCAATTGAAGGTTATGAAGATTCTGCTACTTATCTCCCTACCGGAATAGGCTTAGCTGCTACATGGAATACCGATTTAGGCTATGCGTTTGGTAAAGTATTAGGAGCTGAAGCTAACTACAGGGGAAAAGATGTCATTTTAGGGCCTGGTGTGAATATTTTAAGAACTCCTCTGAACGGACGTAATTTCGAATACCTGAGCGAAGACCCATATCTGACATCCAGAATGGCCATAGGCTATATTAAAGGTGTTCAAGACCAGGGAGTGGCTGCCTGTGTAAAACACTTTTTGGCAAACAACCAGGAATTTGAACGTCATAAAGTAGATGTACAAATGAGCGAAAGAGCACTTAGGGAAATTTATTTGCCGGCCTTCGAAGCGGCCGTAAAAGAAGCTAATGTGTTAACCGTAATGGGTGCATATAACAAATTTCGTGGACAATACTGCACACATCATAAATATCTTATCAATAAGATACTAAAAGAAGAAATGGGCTTCCAAGGAGTGGTAATTAGCGACTGGGGAGCAGTAAGTTCTACAATGGAAGCCCTTGAAGACGGATGCGACCTTGAAATGGGAAGCGAATTCAGGCTATCATCTGCAGATAATCCTGATTACAGCAAATTTTATATGGGCGATACCCTTATTAGCCTGGTAAAAATGAATCCTGCCTATGAGTCGTTGATTGATGACAAAGTTCGTAGAATTTTACGGGTCATGATAAAGACCAATGTGTTACACAAAGAGAACCGTCCCAAAGGAGCTTTTAACACAAAAGATCATCAGGCTACGGCTTTAAAAGTAGCTGAAGAAAGTATCACCCTACTTAAAAATGACAATATCCTGCCTTTAGATGAGCAAAAAATCAAATCCATCGCTGTTATTGGTGCCAATGCCATCAGAAAGCATGCCGGAGCTGGGGGCAGTTCTCAGGTAAATGCAAAATATGAAATAACCCCTTTGGCAGGTATTGAAAATTACCTGAAAGAGCAATCTACAGAGGTAAAGTTTGCTCCCGGATACTCCATTACCAAAGAACAAAAAGTATATAAAAGTCTCTTGGAAGAAGCTGTACAGACAGCCCGTTCCGCCGAAAAAGTCATTTTTGTGGGAGGCTGGATTCATGGCTGGTCCGATGACTGGGACGACAATGCCTATGATGCGGAGTCATTAGACAAGACTGACATTCAACTGCCTTTTGGCCAGAAAGAATTAATCAACGCTCTTTTAGAGGTTAACCCTAATACTATCTTGGTATTTATGGGTGGTGGATCTATTGATATGTCAGGTTTTGAGAAAAAAAGTAAAGCAATCATCTATACCTGGTATCCCGGTATGGAAGGAGGTAATGCACTAGCTAACATACTTTTTGGAGCAACCAACCCTTCAGGAAAACTGCCTGTAACCTTTCCTAAAACCTTAGAGGATGTTCCTGCACATAAACTAGGAGATTATCCCGGCAATGACGATCTGACTCTTAACTACAACGACGACATTTGGGTAGGTTACCGCTACTATGACACCAAAAAGGTTGAACCGCTTTTCCCTTTTGGACATGGATTATCCTACACCACATTTAACTTCAACAGCCTTAAGGTTAACAAAAAAGGGGAAACTGTTACAGCCACCATTTCTATTACCAATACAGGAAAAAGAGCAGGTGCTGAAGTAGTTCAGCTTTATGTTTCAGATGTAGAATCTTCCGTGGAAAGACCAAAGAAAGAACTTAAAGGTTTTCATAAAGTATTTTTAAATCCAGGCGAGTCAAAAGAAATTCAAATAAACCTTAACATGGATGCCTTTAAATTCTTTGATGAACAAAAAAATAAATGGGTAATGGAAACAGGTGAATTTGTTATTCAGGTAGGTAATTCATCAAGAAATCTGCAACTAGAAGAAACAATACGCTTGTAAACACTTAAAAAACAAGCAAAAACAACCAATGTTAAGGAATTGTTAAATGTAAGTTTTGCGTGAAAATGCAAGTTGTGAAATAAAATAACAATAGTAATATTGTGATAAATCAATTAGATTAAAAACAGATATCCTTTCCAGGTCCAATGGGCAAAAAATCCACGATTGAAGTCAATCAAAAATTTCGATACAGAGTACTAAAGGTATTTTTAATTAAGGAAAAATATTTTCTGCAATTACTGATTGCCATGTTTTTGTTAGCTGGTATAGCCTACCCCTACCCCCAGCTGGCCATGTGGCTTGCCTTTCTTTTTGCCGGGTATTCAGCTATTGCAAACGACAGTATTCAGTCTATAGGAACTTTTCTGGCATCAAATGAAAAGCGGCCGTGGTGGGTGCTTTGGATTTTTATTGCAGGTATATTTATAGTAACAGTTTCTTATAGTTGGTACACGCATGGAGGAGACGTAAGTTATGAAAGACTTACTTCCAAAGGCTTTGAGCAGGCACCTCAAAGTTTTTCATTCCTGCAACTTGCTGCACCACTCATCCTTTTGCTTTTAACCAGGCTTAGAATGCCGGTTTCCACTACCTTCCTATGCCTTAGCGTTTACAGCTCAAACTGGGATGGTATACAAGGGATGGTTCAAAAGAGTGTTATTGGATACATCACCGCTTTTATTGTTGCCATAGCTTTATGGTTCCTTTTGGCAAAATACATCATTCAGTTGACAAAGGGTATTCCTGGAAGGCTTTGGACGGTAATACAATGGACGATAAGTGGTTCGTTATGGGCGGTTTGGATAATGCAGGATGGCGCTAATATTGCCGTTTCTCTCCCAAGAACCCTGTCTCTGGGCCAATTAATTTTCTTCCTTTCATACATTACCGTTGGACTTGGCATATTATTCTACCTCCGTGGAGATAAAATTCAGAAAATTGTAACAGAAAAATCACAGGTTAAAGATGTTCGTGCCGCATCCATTATAGATTTAACCTATGCAATTATCCTATATGTATTTAAAGGTTTGAGCAGCATTCCCATGAGTACCACTTGGGTATTCCTCGGTTTAATGGCCGGAAGGGAAATAGCCATGACTCTACAGACTAATTACAAAACCAAAAGAAGCATGAAGAAGACCCTGGCTATTGTGCAAAAAGATCTCCTTTATGCATTTTTAGGGTTGGTTGTATCTATCGTTATTGCCATAGCCGTAAATGAAGAAATTCGTATTCAGCTTTGGGAGGTGTTTTTAAACCTTTTCTCATAACCTTTTAATAGCTTTTAGAAAATATACGTATCTTTTCTAAAAGCTATTAAGAAATAAGACAAACTTATAGTTTGATGACCCTCCCGGTAAACACAAACTGATCGTCTTCTTGTATTTTAAGTAAATAAACCCCTGATTTTAGTTCGTGCATGTCAATATAAGATGGTTTTTCATAGACTCCTACTAATTCTCCCATAGCATTATATAAATACACCTCATAGTTCTTCATGCCGGATTCTATAGTGAGCTTTTCGCTTACAGGATTTGGGAAAACCCGGATCATGTTTTCATTAGAAGCAGAAGTTACAAAGGAAATAATTGGACATGCCTTTTCTCCTCTAATCACTTCAGCCAATTCATCGGCCATATATTGTAAAGAAGAATTGTTTTCATAATCAACCACCCTTTTATCCCGAACAAGTATGGACGTATAGTTGCAGATTTGATAAACCAGTCTGTAGTCACCTGTCACAAACCATTCATCATCCTGATAAGGCTCCTGAGCTTTATTTTCATCTGTAATCTTATCCACTATTATAAAAAGACTGTCCCCAACAGAACCGGATTGGTTAAGGAATAATTGTTCCTCCATACATCCAATGATATTGGCACTCCAAATGGTAATGGTATTCCTTGTCTCTGTACCTGAGAAATCTTCTAAGACTTCGATCGCTATTCCATTTTCAATTATACTGGTAATCTTACCATAAAAAACATATTGATTATGGTTCAGGGAGTATTTGGCACCACTGCAGAAGGTTCTCCATCCAATACAGGAACATGGATAAGCCTGATGGTAAAAGAGAACTACCATAATACACAAAACAAGTATTTTTTTCATAGCCGGCACTGTTAGTTGAGGGCTAATTTACATTTTTTTTAATAAAACCAGATTTCAACTCAAAAAGCCAGATCAAGATAATCCTGTTGGAAATCTTACTAAGCAAAAAACTATTATTATCTTTGATTTTTACAGCTAATTCCAATCCATGCGATTATATATTCTTACTTCCGCTATTTGTTTTTTATGCCTGAGTGCCTCAGGACAACAATTGAAATTTGGAAAAAAAACGCCTGAAAAAATTGCTTCATCCCTTTGGAAGGACTTAAATGAAAAAAAGCCGGACAGGTTTATCAAACAATATTGTGTGAACAGTAAAGATTACAAGGTTTTCATGAACTTTGTAAAAAAGAGCAAAAGAATACCTAAAGATCAAAAGGAAGCTATATTAACTTCTAATCTAAAGGACGTAGAATATGACCTTAGAAATCTAAATAAGAAAGTATTTACTCAATATTGGGAAACCTATAGTTCCTTGCCTAAAAACAAGCTTGAAATCTATAGAGTTGATTATGAAATCAGAAAAAACCTAAAGGTTATCCTGCAGGAAATTGATCTAAAAATAATTTTATACGATGCTATAGAAAATAATTATTACAAACTAATCGTAAGAGAAGGTGTTTTTCTTAAAAATCGCTTTATGTTTAGCAAAATATCTAAAATCATTTTGTGTGACGAATTTGGCGATGAAATTATTGACAACCGCAAATGGAATATAGAAGATGATTCAATTATAGAAGAAGCAATCCCTTCATTTGATGAAGATTTTGATTAATTAATCAACCTTCAGAATATCCCCAAAGAAAAAAAGTATTTCAAGTCAACTACCAAACGTACCTTTTTTTTACTGAAGCACTCCCTCTTTAAAAACCCGCTTCTCTTTTAGCTTTCCGCTTTCATCATAGTACTTAAATGTTCCGTCTCTAAGGTCATTCCTATAGCGCCCCTTGACCTTTCCTTTCCCATTGGGGTGATACTCTGTAAAACTACCATGACGTACACCGTTTTTAATCCCCACTTTTAGTTTTAACGTACCGTCTTCATAAAACTCCTCATGGCGTTTTACATCTAAATCATCAAGGAAGATATCTTCGTCTTTATCTTCCACATAATATTCTACCTCCTCTTCTTCAACTTCTACCACCGGAGCTGACACCTTAGCAGGAACCACGGCCGGAGCCTCCACAATAGCAGGATCTCCGAAAGTGCTTATCATATGCGTTGCAAACATACCCTTATGCTCAGTCAGCTGGAAACCAAATTGCGGAAAACAGGTAATGTAGTCTTTGTTTTTCTTTACATCCAACCAGGTTTCGTGCGAAACAAAACCCTGAAGACTGCCATGAAGAATGGGAGGATGAACGTAAATAAAGATGTTGTTTTTACGATCAAACTGATCAAGGAATGTCCCAAATTCTTCAGATTTTGCCAGTGTTAGTTCAGATTTATAGTCATCAATAATATTTTTGATAGTTTGAGGATGATTACTGAAAATAACATAATCATCAATAACGGTAAAATACGGCTTATCCAACTTTTCAAAGAATTTCCCGAGAATAACCTTAAACATCCCCTTTACCGAAAGGAAGTTAATTGGATATCCCTTGTAATCAACCTCTTTAAATTTAACAGGAGTTTTCTTTCTGATCTGGCGTGCCACAAAGTCCAGGTTCTTTACAGCCTCTTCCCTGTTTTTACTTTTTATAACTACCGCAAATTCATTATCCTTTCCCAATCCTTTGGGCTGGGTCTGAACAAAAGCAACTTCGTCCCCAATCCAACTGATAAAATTTTCCTTCACATTAATCTTAAGTAATTTCTCTATCTGATCTATGTTCTTTTGGTACTCGTCATAGTCAGTCCCCTTTTCCTTCATCAGGCTAATAAAATTATCATAAAATTTGGTAAAGTTCTCTACACCCAAACTCATATAAAAAGCAGTACGCTGAGGAATAACTTCATGCGCATGAAGCTTGCCCTTTCCTGACAGAAGCATGGCTTTAAGATAAGAACTAACTGAATCATTAACATTCGTATAACCTTTTGTAATGAATCGATTATCACTTGTAAGGTCAACATTTAATCCGGTATAGTAGAGTGCCCGGCTAAGCTCATTTATATTATCATCTTCCTCAGCCAGGTAGCAACGCATAAGCTCATCAAGGTAGTTGTACTGAAGGTAAACATTAAATAACCCTCCATCATCAACTTCCTGGCGCATTTCAATAAAATGAAGATCACGGCCTATATAAGGATTTTCCTGCTGATCAATGGATTCTTCTAAAATTTTATTTACATAAGAGCAAACTACCAGATTCTTAATAAACGTAAGGTATAAGGTGGAGCGGTCGCTTTTATCAAGCAACTCATAAATCCGCTGGCCTTTGTAGTTCCTTTCGGTGATCTGATAATCTTTACCTCCCAGCTTGGTAAAGTAATCCTGGACAAAATTAAGCTTTGCGGCTTTTTCCAAATCAACTATAAACAGAAAGTCGTAGCGTTTAGGAGCATACACATGCGCTGAAATGGTCACATTGCGTGAGCCAAACAGGTCAAACAACTGCTTATTGTTTTCTAAAATTTCATTAAGGCTGTTTGTGCTTGAGGTAAGCTCAGCAAAATATGCCTGTTTCTGCATGTGTTTCCATATCCCACTCCCACTGATCCGCTTCCAGGTTTCAATGGGCTTGTCGGTCTGTAGGATATAAACCGCATTACGTGGTATCAAATAAATTGAACGGAAATTATCAACCGGAGAAAGGTAAAATGTGTAGGCAAAATAACCACCTACCAGTACAATAAGAACAACAAAAGAGATAAGGAATTTCTTCATATAGAAAATAACGTGAAAACAGAGAATCAATTTATAATCTATACCTTAGAAAAGCAAGAAATCAAAAAGTTAATCTACCTTCTCATTCCTTCAAAAAAACCTCTACCCTATCCACCACCTCCTTATTCCAAAGCATTCTATAATGGCCCACTTGCTTAATAGCTATCAAGTTAATTTTGGAATTATGTGCAACGACATTTTCTGCATACGAAAAAGGAATTACCTTATCGTACCTGTCGTGAATCAATAGCATTTCAGAGTTGCACTCGTGTATAACCGCACTTACCCGGACATCTTCCAGATTCACTTTAAACCTTTTTTCCATATAAGCTATAAAAACCTGGTGCATGGTGTCTGAAAACCTCATAAGATTGGAAAAGTCATTCACGACATTTAACAACTTATCGGGAGCGCTGAGCATGGCAATCCTTGGAACCCGGTATTCGGTAAACCTGGTCTGGGCTAATATGGCTGATGCACTTCCAAAAGAGTGGCCAATGACAGCTATAGGCTTTTCTTTCTCCATCATAGAAGCTGCAAGGCGGGCAAACTGAAACAAATTGGTTGTTCTACCAGTACTTTGGTTGTGAGCCGGAGCATCATAGGAAATAATTTCATAACCAAGGGGAAGAAAGCGATCTATAAATGCACCAAAATTCCCTCCGTTCCCTTCCCATCCATGAATACACAAAATGCGCATGTCTGATTTTCCCCATCGATAGGTGGCAATCTTTTTACCTTCAAATTCAATAACATGCTTTTCTGCTCCGCTTAGCACCATACGTTCTTTCTCCCTGAGTTTAGCTCGAGGAGTAGCAAACAATCGGAAGGCAGCAGCAATTGCTTTGGGGGATGAAAGTTGAAAATAAACTTTAAACCAAAGCCTGTACACAGACAATACCAGGTAAAGAGCTTTGGCGCTCTGTTTTTTACCCTTGTTTTTTTTCATTACAGGATCAGTTTTTATGAGCTCCATTATAAATCTCAGAAAACACTTTGTGTTAACTAAGAAAAAAAATTACGAAAGAAATGTTCCGTCATCAAAACTTATAGTCTTTGTAAGAACTCGTAAATTCTTCAGGAGCTATAACCGGATTAATCTGGAGATTTAAAAATTCATATTTAGAAAACAGGCCTTTTTCATCGTGCATTTCCTGCAGGATCGGCATGTAATTGATTCTATCAATACACAAATATGTTTTTCTTGCATAAACATTAGGCAGCTTAATTACTGTACCTGCTTTTGCCGATGTGTAATCGCTCAGGTTATTAATTTCAAGGATCATGTAATCACTTAAATGCAGTCGGTAAGCGATGTCTGTAATATTCTCCCCGGCTTTAATGGTATAATTATAATAGGCAAAATCCACATAGTCTATTAATATTTTATAACAATTCCTACCATTAACTATGGTATCTCCCAGGTATTTAAAATACTTATTAAAATCATCCCCGCTTTTCTCAACCATATTGGAAATAATGTCATTTATATAATCAAATCCGACCTCATGCAAGGTGTGATGGTTGTTCTTTCTTAAGGTACTGCTGTATGGATCAAAATTCAGGTTCATATACGGAAATCCATTTGGATTAACCAAAGCCCTGTTTTTATTTTCCCCATGTATGTAAAGCAGCTCTACCCCTTCATTAGGAGCATATATTTTAG
>JBKBXU010000086.1:0-14980 GCA_046313675.1 Cytophagaceae bacterium | reverse complement strand
GATCCCGGAACAGGTCCGGGAAACAGGTTAATTGTAAGTTTCAGGTAATAGCCAGCGGTCCATTTAAAAATTACCACACTGATTATCATTAATTTAGAATTCAAAATTAAGAATTAAGAATTATATACCCACACTATCCTTAGAATTCCACAGGGCTTCTAAGGATTTGCAAATAGAAGAGAGTCTTTTGACTCGTTTTTTGATTTATACGTTTTCACAAGAGATCCCGGCTCTCCGCAAGCTGCGGCCGGGATGACGACGTGTGAGATTGACCAGTTAGCATTGTCCAGCAGATCGCAGGAATGTTTGTGAAGACACCATAGCCGTCAACTTAAGGAAATAAGCACTATCAGGCTCTTTAAGAGGACGTTTTTAAAAAGTAATTGAAAATTTAAACGGATGAAATTTTTAATCAGCTTCTTTTTTCGGCCATGTTCATCCTTTGAACAAAATATATTTATCAATAGCTACAACTTTTTGTGTTTTACGGGGAATAAAATGCACTAAAGGGCAAGGCCATTCAGCATGGCCTGTTTTATTTTCCATGTTTTTTTTGGCCACTGTACCGGGTGGCCTACCGGTTTTATTGTACTAAAATACATTAATTATGCTGCTTTATAGCATATTTTGGCTAATATTTCCCAGTTTTTTTTGCTTCCTTTTTTATATTCCTTTTCATGGTGCACCTTGCTGATTTCTGCCAGATTATATAGCCATTCAATAAGCAATTGTTTGCTTCGAAGAACGCATGGTGTTAACCTTTTCGATCTGCTTTGCAGTGTCTGCGAAAGTTTGTGAAAACTTATATCTTTATTGGTATAGTCCTTTATTCGGTTCCAGATAGACCAGTTCAGCATTACCCATAGCAGCTTGATCAGTATGATGCACTCTAAGCGGGTGGCGTTCATAGAATGTATTTTATGCAGTTTTATTACGCTTTTCCATGTTTTAAACACAAGCTCTATCTGCCACCTGAGTGTATATAATTCATATACTGCTTCTGCATCGCATTTTTCCCTCTCTACATTGGTCACAAAAAGGTTTAGACCTATGCTTTCAAGGGCATCTTCCCCGAGCTTTCTGTTGGCTGACTTTTTCTTCAGCCGCTTTTTGGCCTGCTCTTCGGTGAGCAGGTTGGCCACCAGCCTAACGGGGGAAAGTGCTTCTTTCCCTACAAATACATCAAGATCAAGATATTTTTCTTTTTGTGTCTTGAGTTTCTCAATGATATCAGCGGTAGACAGTGGGATAAGTTCACCCTGCTCTTCTAAGTAAAAATTCCATTGTGACTTAGCCCTGCTGATGAAGTAGAGGTCACGTTGAGCCAGCTCTTTGAATGCTTGGGGACCAAAATATCCCAAATCTCTTATCAACAACGTTTTAGGGCATATGTCGTCAATATTTTTCATTCCTTCTTTGGCATCGGAATCCAAAGCTGATCCAATCGATAACTGAGTGACTTTTGAACTAAAAAGCTGGTATTCCAACTGTATCTGTACCATGGCTTCTCTCCCGGTACCCCCATAGCCAGGAAAGACCCCTGCCGCCCTTTTCGAAACACCAAATTCGGAACTGTCCATTATATTCACATCTGTAAAATGACTTGCAATCCCAACTGCAAGTGGCTTTCTGGCCAATTGCTTGGACATGACCTCCTTAAGAATCAAGGTCAACATCTCTTTTGTACGATCATTGAAGCGTTTGTCTATGGCCTGTTTTGACACCCTCTTGCATCCTTGTTGTTCCAAATCTATACTATATTCGGATAGAGACGGACTGTCCTGGGCATTACAAAAGAAGACTGATTCTAAAAATGCCTGTGGCGAAATAGGGGAATCCCGTTTCTTAAACCCTGAAGCCCTGGCAAAGGATTCAATCTTTGAATCAGAAACAAATTTTGACAGATAATCCGAAAAATTGTCGATTTTCCGCTCTAAAAGCAACTTAAGTTTATTTTCCCAGGAAAATTTCTGTTAGGTTGACGGCTATGGTGAAGACACAAACATTGGCGTGGAGGATTTAATTGTTTTTTTATCACTGCCAATGACCAACGGATCCCGGAACAGGTCCGGGAAACAGGTTAATTGTAAGTTTCAGGTAATAGCCAGCGGTCCATTTAAAAATTACCACACTGATTATCATTAATTTAGAATTCAAAATTCATAATTCATAATTAAATTTTCCGTTCCCTTCTTTACACCGCCACCACCGCTTTAATATGAGGGTGGGGATCATAATTCTGCAATTCAAAATCTTCAAACTTAAAATCGAAGATGGATTTTACCTCAGGATTAATCTTCATAATAGGCAATGGCCTGAAGTCACGGGACAACTGCAGCTTTGCCTGTTCTATATGATTACTGTAAAGGTGTGCATCACCAAGGGTATGAACAAAATCACCGGGTTTCAAGCCGCAAACCTGAGCAAACATCATTGTAAGTAATGCATACGACGCTATATTGAATGGCACCCCCAGAAAGACATCCGCACTTCGTTGATAAAGCTGACAAGATAATTTGCCATCCGCCACATAAAACTGAAAAAATGCATGACAAGGAGGCAATTTCATTTTGTCCACATCGGCAACATTCCAGGCACTAACAATCAGTCTTCTGGAATCAGGGTTCTTCTTAATTTGTTCCTCCACCTTCGCAATTTGGTCTATACTCCCACCCTCCGGCGATGGCCACGAGCGCCATTGATGTCCGTAAACCGGGCCAAGATCCCCATTTTCATCTGCCCACTCATCCCAGATGGAAACATTATTTTCCTTAAGGTATTTAATATTTGATTCACCCTTTAAAAACCACAACAGCTCATGAATAATGGATTTGAGGTGCAATTTCTTGGTAGTTACCAATGGAAAACCTTCGGATAAATCAAAGCGCATTTGGTAACCAAAAACACTAACTGTACCTGTCCCTGTCCGGTCTTCTTTTTTAACACCCTTATCAAGAATGTGTTGCATTAAATCATGATACTGTTGCATAGTTATATATGGGTAAATTAAAAAATGCTGCCTTGAAATTACAAAGCAGCACTTAAACTTTAAACAAAAATAAGAAAGATATTAATTGGTCTTTTTAGAGCAGCAACCTTTTTTTTCTGTTTGCCCTTCTGTAGAGCATTCTTTTTTAGATTTTTTCGCACAATCTTTTTTGTCTGCGCATTTTTTTTCACCTTCAGCCTTACAACATTTCTTCTTCTTGTCTTTATCCTTGTCTTTATCCGTCAAAGATATGGATGGCTCCTCATTTATAATGGTAGCGCTTGCAATTGAACCAAATGCTATTACAGCAGAAAATAGTATAGAAAATATGATTTTTTTCATGGTCTGAATTTAGGTTTAGGTTTAATACTATAAATTTACATAAAAACGATGGGAAATAAAAATGATTATTCTCACTCCTGAGAATTATATATACATTTCGGATTAGAAACATTTAGTAAAAAAAACTACTTTTGCATCTTATAAATAATGAGGCACTATGAGTGAATACAACTTTCAGGAAATAGAAAAGAAGTGGCAAAAGAACTGGAAAGAACTTAATTTATATAAAACGTCTACCAATCCTTCAAAGCCCAAATACTATGCACTTGACATGTTTCCCTATCCCTCAGGTGCAGGTTTGCATGTGGGGCATCCGCTGGGCTATATAGCCTCCGACATTGTAGCCCGTTATAAAAGGCTAAAAGGATTTAATGTCCTGCACCCCATGGGTTTTGACTCTTTTGGTTTGCCTGCAGAGCAGTATGCCGTGCAAACCGGCCAGCATCCTGCCATCACTACCGAGATTAACTTAAAAAGATATAAAGAACAACTTGATAACCTGGGCTTTTCCTTTGATTGGTCCCGGGAAGTGCGTACCAGTGACCCTTCCTATTATAAATGGACACAATGGATTTTCATACAACTGTTTAAGTCCTGGTATAATAAGGCAGAAGAAAAAGCCGAATCCATAGAAAAGCTTATCTCACTTTTTGAAAATCAGGGCAACAGCAAGGTTAATGCGGTGTGCGACGAAGATACGCCTCAATTTTCTGCAGAAGAATGGACAAAAATGTCCGAAAAAGAACAGCAGCAGATACTCCTTAAGTACAGACTTACCTACATTTCCGAAACCATGGTCAACTGGTGCCCTTCTTTAGGAACGGTACTGGCAAATGAAGAAGTGAAAGACGGACTCTCCGAAAGAGGAGGATTTCCCGTGGAAAGGAAAAAAATGCGCCAGTGGAGCATGCGTATTACAGCCTATGCAGAGCGCCTTCTTCAGGGTCTTGAGACCATCGACTGGCCGGAACCAATGAAGGAAATGCAACGCAACTGGATCGGAAAATCCCTTGGAGCAACCTTAACTTTTCAAATTGAAAATACGGATCTTAAAATTGAAGCTTTCACCACCCGGATCGATACCACTTACGGGGTAACATTCCTTGCCCTGGCCCCGGAACATGAATTTATAGAACAAATCACCATTCCGGAATTAAAAACCGCGGTAGAAGAGTATGTAGAAAAAGCAAAAAACCGTTCCGAAAGAGACCGGATGAGCGATGTTAAAACCATGTCCGGACAGTTTACCGGCGCCTATGCCACCAATCCTTTCAGCGGTGAACGTATACCCATCTGGATCGCAGATTATGTCCTTGCAGGCTATGGAACAGGCGCCGTAATGGCAGTACCTTCTTCTGATATCAGGGACTATAACTTTGCCATCCATTTCGACTTGCCGATCATTCAGGTGCAGGAAGGTGAAGGCACCGATATCACCAAGGAAGATTTTGATCCCAAAAAGGGGACAATGATCAATTCCGGAATATTAAACGGCCTGCCTGTCAAAGATGCAATAAAAAAAGCCATCGAATACGCCGAACAAAAAGGAATAGGGAAAGCAAAGGTTAATTTTAAAATGCGTGACTCCATCTTTAGCCGCCAACGCTATTGGGGAGAACCCATACCTGCCTATTTTAAAGATGGCCTTCCATACACATTGAAGGAATCAGAATTACCATTGGAATTGCCTGAAATTGATGAATACAAACCAACCGAAACAGGCGAACCACCATTGGGGAGAGCAAAAGATTTTATAACTAAAAACGGGCATACCTATGAGCTCAGCACCATGCCCGGCTGGGCAGGCTCAAGCTGGTATTTCCTGAGGTACATGGATCCTTTAAATGATAAGCAACCATTCAGCAAGGACGCCGAAGCCTACTGGAATCAGGTGGATCTTTATATAGGCGGGGCAGAGCACGCCACAGGCCACCTTCTTTATTCACGATTCTGGAATAAATTCCTGCATGACATCGGATGGGTAAGCTGCGAAGAACCTTTTAAAAAACTCATTAATCAGGGTATGATCCAGGGGCGGTCTAGTTTTGTATATCGGATGCAAATAACATGGTCAGGTTCTTCCCAAAACAATAAGTATCCCTCAGTCTACCTTTCTCTTAATTTATATAAAAAAGTTATTTCAAATAAAATAAACGAAAAAGAAAAAGCCTTTATTAATGAAGAACTAAGTAAATTTTGTGATAAAGCAAGAAACTTTAACAATGACAATCAAATAAATATTGCATCTATAGACTGGAATAGAATAACTGAACACCATGTAGATGTTAGCATAGTAGATAATGATATATTAGATATAGCTTCTTTCCGAAACTGGTGGCCTGAGTTCGATTATTCTGAATTCATATTGGAAGACGGAAAATACATTTGCGGAAGCGAAATAGAAAAAATGTCTAAGTCCAAATACAATGTGGTTAATCCGGATGACATGGTAGAGAAATATGGAGCCGATACTTTAAGAATGTATGAAATGTTCCTTGGGCCACTTGAACAGTTTAAACCCTGGAATACTAATGGCATAGATGGTGTGTTTAAATTTTTAAGAAGATTATGGAATCTCTTCCATGACGCTCAAGGGAATTTTAATGTAAGCGATGTACCTGCTTCTCAGGAAGAACTAAAAATCTTGCATAAAACCATGAAAAAGGTAGAAGAAGATATTGAACGTTTCTCATTCAATACCTCCGTTAGTACCTTTATGATTTGTGTAAACGAACTCACCAGCCTAAAGTGCAACAAGAAAAGTATTTTACAGGATCTCCTGATCACCTTAGCGCCATACGCCCCCCATATTTCAGAAGAACTTTGGGCAAGGCTTGGAAACAAAGAAAGCATAAGCCATGCAACCTTCCCAACCTGGAAACAAGAATACCTGACGGAAGATAGCTTTGAGTATCCTGTTTCTGTCAATGGAAAAATGCGTGTTAAAATAAGCTTACCTGTCAATTTGACCAAGGAACAAATCGAAGAAGAAGTATTAAAATCACAACAGGTTCAGAAATGGCTTGAAGGCAAAAACCCTAAGAAGGTCATTGTAGTACCTAATAAGATTGTGAATCTGGTGGTGTAATTGAGGCGTAAGGCATAAGTAATTAAGGCGTAAGTTTTTGAGTGCTGAGATCTGTGAAATATCAGCTGTGGACTGAGATATGACTCTGTGGACTATCGGCCATGGACTTCTGGAGTGTCTGTCGACCTCACACGTCGTCATCCCGGCCGTAGCTTGCGGAGAGCCGGGATCTCACCACCTGAGTTTGTGACCCCACCAAATGTGATTAAGTCATAGTGATCCCTACCAAGATTTAATACCTTGTGGTATGAACAAACTAGCATGTAAGAGTAAAAGTTAAAGTTAAAGCTTATGACGAAATAAACTATAGCTTTAGAAACATTGGGATTAACCTAAAGCAGCCCTTCTCTGATCCTGGTTATAGGGAAATTTCTTAACGATGGCTTTTTCTTGTGCAGGACTGAAGTATTCGTTAACCATACTTTGAATCTGAGAGATTTTTACTGGTTTGTTTACAAAATACTCAACACCCAATTTTTGCATATCCTCTATAACCCGCGAACTCAATTCATTTCCCTGCACGACTATTAGAATGTTATCCTTGCAAAACTCTTTGGTTAGATTATAATTTTTCAGAAATTCCTTGCCATCCATAATTGGCATATCCACATCCAGAATAATCACTATTTTTGAATCCCGTATAGCATCCTGAATCTGATGAAGATATACCAGGGCATGTCCCCCATTCAGGGTTACTTTAATTTTCTTAAAGTTAGCTCGCCGAAAAGCCCGCTCATTCTGGCTGTTGCTTTCCAGATCATCATCGACTAGTAAGACGTGTGTAACTGATTCCATAACTTTTCCACATTTATGAATTTTTACGTAATTCCTTACATGAAGTTACGAAAGATTTCTAAAAATCAAACAACACTATCTTAATTTAGTATAATTCAACACCTTATTTGCCCAACTTTTATAAATAATTGAACCTGGGTGAAGTAGGTCTGGATTCAAATAAGGCTCTTTTTGTTCAAATAACACTGTTAATTCGGTAATGTCAACAAAAATTTCTTTCTCTGCCTTACATTGCTCTTCAATTATGAAATTAAACAATTTTATCTCCTCTGAAATATCCGATCGTCCTGATTGCCGACCAAATGGGGTCTGCCCCCAATCCGGAATAGAAAGTACAATAAGTGGGTCATCGGAGTTCACCAGATAAGTGTGAGCAAGAGAGAAAAGCTTTTCCAGATCCTCCCTAAAGGCTTCGGGAGAAAGGTTTCGATATTGATTATTCACTCCAATAAGAAGGTATACAAAATCATATGTATCCGGGATCGGATATTCCAGAAGGTTTTCCAAAAGCTCCCCGCTGGTCCAACCCGTCCTGGCGACAATTTTTACATTTACGGAAATTTGGTGTTTCTCTTTTAAAAGTCCGGCTAATACGCTTGGATAAGCTTCCTCTACAGGGAGTCCGTCTCCTATGGTATAGGAGTCGCCCAGTGCAAGTATAGAAAGAGAATGAGGCAAGATGGTTTATCTGAACAGGTACCTGCCTATCATAACCAGAACAGCAGCCAGAAACATAAGGATGGAAATTTTATTTACCCCATGCATCATTTTTAAGCTGAAATTCTTTGGGCGATTAGGATCCTTTTTTCTGAAAAAATACGTAAAGACTTCTCCGACGCCGAAATATTCTTTAATTTTCATACTTCTTTGAGGTTTATATTGTGGAACTAATAACCAATTTCACTGGTCATAGTTTTAAATTATACTATTAATTAACGAATATAAAAATAAATAAATTCTGGTACAGAACTCAATTTCAAAGTTTATTTATTTACTTCGCACTTTATTTCTACATCTATATGAATTACATTTCCGCCGAATCTGTTTCCAAGTCTTTTTTAGAACAACCACTTTTCAAAGATATAACCCTGGGAATTAGCAAAGGCCAAAAAGTTGCCCTGGTTGGAAAGAACGGTTCCGGCAAAACTACCTTACTCAACATACTAGCCGGAAAACTTGAACCTGAAGGTGGTAATGTGGTCATTCGTAAAGACATCAAAACGGCTTACCTGGACCAGAACCCACTGGCAGATGCCAAAGGTACGGTGGAAGAAATCATTTACACCGGCAACAGTGAGATCATAAAAACCATTAGAGATTACGAAGAATGTGTTGCTGACCCATCTAAAGCCGATAAATTTAATGAGGTTCTGGAACGGATGGAAAGCCTCAATGCATGGGATTTTGAGCAAAATGCCAAACAAATCCTCACAAAACTAGGCATAGATAATTTTTCTCAACAGGTGGAATCCCTCTCCGGAGGACAGAAAAAACGAGTAGCCCTTGCCAAAGTTCTATTGGAAGAACCTGACCTGCTTATACTCGATGAACCAACCAACCACCTGGATCTTGAAAGCATAGAATGGCTGGAACAACTTCTTTCAACAAATAATGGCACGCTCCTTCTGGTTACCCACGACCGTTATTTCCTTGATAAGGTATGTAATGAAATTGTGGAGCTGGACAATGAAAAAAGAGCTGGAGTGGATGCGCAGGCAGCCTAAAGCCCGGGGCACAAAGTCCAAGTCCAGGGTCGATGCATTTTATGATATTAAAGATAAAGCCTCATCCGGAAAAACAGATGCTCAGATGCAGCTTAATGTCAAAGTAAGCAGGCAGGGAAATAAAATTATAGAACTGGAACATATAAGCAAGTCTTTTGGCGAAAAGAAAATCATCAAAGATTTCTCTTACGTCTTTAAGAAAAGAGACCGCATAGGCATAGTTGGAAAAAACGGTACCGGAAAAAGTACATTTCTTAACATGCTGACAGGAAAAGTACAGCCTGATTCAGGACAAATTATCAAAGGAGAAACCACCGTCTTTGGCTACTATACTCAGGAAATAACCGAATTAAAAGAAAATGCCAGAGTAATCGAAAACGTCACCGAGGTGGCAGAATTTATTACCATGGGCAACGGACAAAACCTTTCTGCCTCTGCCCTCTTACAGCATTTTCTGTTCACTCCGGCCAGACAATATACGCCAGTGTATAAATTGAGTGGTGGAGAGAAAAAAAGGCTTATGCTTCTTAGGGTATTAATGAAGAACCCTAATTTCCTTATTCTTGATGAACCTACCAATGACCTGGATCTGACAACACTTAGTGTGCTGGAGGAATTTCTGGAAAACTATGGAGGTTGCCTTCTGATCGTTTCCCACGACCGCTATTTTATGGACCGTCTGGTAGAACACCTGTTTGTTTTTGAAGGGGATGGCACCCTAAGAACCTTCCCTGGAAACTATACCGATTACCGGAACGAGCAAGAAGAAATGGAAGCTGACAAAAGCAAGCCTAAAGCTGCTCCAGCGGCAAAACCTGCTTCTGACAAACAGGAAAAATCTACTGAAGATAAAAGTAAAAAGCTAAACTTCAATGAAAAGCGGGAATACGAAACCCTGGAAAAAGAAATTGAAGAACTGGAAAAGAAAAAGGAAACCCTTGTTCAGAAATTAAACAGTGGGAACCTGCCCCATGAAGAACTTACGCAACTATCACTCAGCATAGAAGACCTGATAAGGACAATCAACTCTAAGTCTGAACGCTGGTTGGAACTGGCTGATAGGATGGAATGAAATTAAAGGGTTAAGTTTTAAAATGGGTTAATGATTAATACCCCTCAGCCTTCGGCAGCTCCCCTAAAACAAGGGAGCCAGCCTGATCCAACAGCAGTATTAATCTTGAAAAACCAGCCTTACATATTATCAGCAGAAAAGGCATGGTCACCCTTCCTTCGTGCATCCGCTTCAGCGGATCATCGTGCTTTTCTTTGTGCCCGTGATACCATGAGACGTCTTTACTGCGCTTCAGCGCTCTCCGCTCCATTACTCGCTCTCCACACTCCGCTCCTTCTCTCCGCTTTGTGGATTTAAATAGCAACTCATCCCAATAAACTCTTTGTGCTCTTAGTGCCTTCTTTGTGTGCTCTGTGCTACAATAAGGCGCTGAAAGCGCTTATTTTCGTCACGCTCATTTCGCTCTCCGCACTCCGCTCCCTTTTTCGCTCTCTCCATACTCCGCTCCTTCTTCTCTCCGCTTTGTGGATTTAAATAGCAACTCATCCCAATAAACTCTTTGTGCTCTTAGTGCCTTCTTTGTGTGCTCTGTGCTACAATAAGGCGCTGAAAGCGCTTATTTTCAGACCCTCGCAAGTCCGGCAAGGTCGTTCGGGTGATATTTTAGTTTAAAACGGAAAGTCGTCCTCAAAATCAAGATTGGGTCACACCTTGGTGCATCCGCTTCAGCGAATCATCGTGCTTTTCTTTGTGCCCGTGATACCATGAGACTGCTTTAAGCGCTTCAGCGCTCTCCGCTCCATTACTCGCTCTCCGCTCCATTTTCCTCCTCTTTAGAAATTTCTCATTTCTCAAAAACAACTGCCTTTACCCGCTGTTATATTTATAAGGAAGAGGAAGTAAATTGGAAAGATAATAGTGTGGATATGGAAGAGAAGTTTACGAAGGATGTGAAGATTGATAATTCTGATAAACAAATCATTATTAAGAAAAAGGTTCTGCATGAAAATGCAGTGTTGCTAAGTTGCCTGGGTACTATATGGTTAATCGCCGGACTTACCGGAATGACCAGTTACCCGGAAATATCAATACTAATATTATTTTCAGGATTGAGTATGTTTAACCCCATTATGAAATATGTAAGAAAAAGCCTGAAGTTTAAAAGCGGAAACCCGCTGAAGCTTTTGATTACATGCATTACCATAGGGGTACCGGCAGGGGTTATCGTAGGGTTTTTCCCTTTCAGCGATAACATTAATTTGTTTTTCCCTGCCTTCAGCATACTTTTAGCTCTAATATTTGGTGTTGTATATTATGCGTTCCGCATCAAAATGCATATGGCCATGGCCGTGATACTGCTGGCAGGCTCTGCCTACATCAGCTATTCGTATCAGGCTGATTTTGCTGTATCGGGTTTATTCACGGGTGCATCTTTAATGACCTTCGGACTTATAAGTAAATCAATGGTAGTCCTGAAGAAATAATTGAAAAACAATTGACTATATTTAACCTCTGAGCATCATCTCAGAGGTTTTTTATGAACAAAATTTACTTTATCCCAGGTTTAGCCACCGACCAAAGACTTTTCATCAGGCAGCAGCAAGCAGGTTTTGCTTTGGAAGTACTGACATGGATTCAACCAGAACAAAACGAGTCCATCGAAACTTATGCATACCGCATGGCGGAACGAATTCAGGAAAAAGCCCCCATCCTTGCCGGCGTTTCCTTTGGTGGAATTATGGCCATAGAAATCGCAAAGCACATTAAAGACGGACGAGTGATATTGATATCAAGTGTTAAGACCAAAACTGAAATACCCTTTTACTTTAAACTGGCAAGATTTCTGGGAGCAGGTAAACTTCCTACCTGGTTTTATAGCCAGGCAGGCCTCTGGGCAAAACTTATACGGCCAATGTTCGGAAAAATGAACAGTGAAGAAAAACAACTATTCTTTTCGATGATTAAAGACGCTGATCCATATCTGGTCAAATGGTCGGTGCAAAAGGTGTTAAACTGGAATAATACTCATACCTCTGACAAGCTCAGCCACATTCACGGCAGCAGTGACCTGATTTTTCCAATACAAAAAATTTCAGACCCAATATCCATTTCCGGTGGGGGGCACTTTATGATATTACAAAAAAGTAATGAAGTAAACGAAGCTTTACAAAAGCTTGCTTAAGACGCTTGACTTACTGGGTTAGCACGCTTACTTAAGAGAAATAACAGATAATTTAACGCCAAGCCTCCTATATCTTATATTAAGCCACATTTTTCTTTTCTTCATCAAGTTGCCTTAGATAATTTGGACACATGTCAAATCCATTTTCCCACTCAAGGCCTCCCCCTTCTTCAATTCTTACCTTTTTAAATTCTTTTCCATCTAATAATTCTTGAGTGAACCCTTTACCTATATGAGGGCGAATATTGACGGTTTTGGCATGTCCATCTTGAAATTTAAGCCAAATATGATAATTTGATAACACTTCAAATTCTATTATTTCATTCATAGCTTCTTATTTTAATGGCTCAATTTTATCTAATTTCTCTGGAATTTGGGTTTTCTCCCAATTTTTTAAAAGCTCTCTTTGTGATTAGATGCCCACTCCAAAACTAAGGCATGTGCTCTGTTAGGCAGTTTACCAACTATAATATCTAATGATCTAATATCATATTCCGCTTGATACTGCTCGTATTGAGCATGAAAATGAGGCGGATTATGGTCGCTAAAGTACATCCTAATGATTATTCCGTAAAACCTTGATATTTCAGGCATTATTATCCTCTATTTTAACAGCTTAAATTTAAGAAAAGTTACTTTTATAACAAAGAACTCGAAAAAGAAAGGGGGCGTCTTCTAAAATACATTTACCTGCATCTTAAAAAGATATTAATCAATTTTCAGGTTTTTGAATTAGCAAACCCTAGCCAAAAGCAAAAGAAAACGGATCCTGTCCCGGAACCGTTTTCAACTGATTAAACAATCTTAGATATCCTCATCAGGTTCATACAACTCTTCAACCTCTACGTCAAACTCTTCTCCACGAGCCTGAATCTCCTGATTGATATTTTTAATTTCGCTATCAATGGCATTAAGTTCCTCATCGATGGCTTCAATTCGCTGACTGGCCTCAACACGTTCTGCACGACTTACCCTGTTCGGACAAAAAACAATGCGACTCGTGTGTGTGAGCTTTTCTTCCATCAGATCCATTTTACGATTGGTAAGATCAAGCTTTCTGTTCATCAGAGAAACTTTCTCCTGCGTCTCTCGCTGAGTTTCCTCAACCATACCGAAGTCACGGCTCATTAGGTTATAACGCTCCTGAAGAACCACACTATCATCCGCATTTACCACTTCGCCATCCATAAACATGGCCTGTCCGTCACGAAGCATAATTGTTTCACCATCTTCTTTGACAATGGTACCATCAGGAGTAACCCTGCTCCCATCGGGCATACGAACTTCCTCTTCAATTACACGGGTTTCACCCTCTTCGCAAACCACCACATTACCATCAACCTTCATAACCCAGTTGGCTTCACCATCCTGGCTACCCTGGAAAAATTCGCGTTCACGAGCTCCTCCGTTGTCTTTATCTTGTGCATAAACATTTAAACATAAACCGCACATTAAAAGATTTACAAATAAAATTCTGGTTATCCTCTTCATACCTCCACTCAATTTAATTATTTAACCTACTTAAAAAACTCTTAAAGCTTCAAAATTGTTATTAGAAAGTAATATATGCAGGAAAAAAACCTCCTGATAGTTTAATCCAAAAAAATCAGGCGCTTATCTAATTTCTAAAAGCTTGTTTTATTTGGAAACGAAATAAAATATATTGCAGTAAATTTGAAGCCATTATGACTGCCTCTTCTTCCCCTGCAAAGTATAAAAATGTTCTAGTAATAGATGATAGTCAGATGGACATACTTCTGATGAAGATGATCCTTGAGTCTATTAATTATGCTGAAAACATCAATTTTTTTGAACAAGCAGAAGAAGCTTTTAAATACTTGGATTCGCTGGATACTAAAAATAAGGATTCCATTCCTGATATAATTTTCCTCGACATCAACATGCCTGAAATCTCAGGTTTCGAATTTTTAGAAAAATTTAAAATACTGCCTCAGGAAATTGTTAAACATACTAAGTTTATGATTGTCAGCTCGTCGGAAGACCTGTCCGATGTAGAACGTACACGCAAGTATTCCAATGTGGAGAAATATCTCGTCAAGCCCATCAATAAACGAGAGCTTATTTAATCGGTTTATTCTCACTCTTTTTTGGTTGTAAAAGAAAGAATAAACAGAATAATTCCCGGAATACAAAAGAAAGCACCTATAAGCAGTAGAATAACTGCCAAAATGCTATGCTGAGGCCAGTACTGGCTTGCATAATACGTACCAATCAACAGAAAAGGAACACTGAATACCAGAAACAATACGCCCAACCATTTCTTAACTTTCTTTTCAATGGATATTATACCGGGAAACGTCTTTTTTACTAAGGAATATAAAAGCCCGTATTTCTGCATTTTGCCCATTTCTTACCTCCTTCTTTTACGTATTCGTATAAATATAACCAGGGCAGGGATTAAAAAGAACAATGCAAAAAACATAGCCCCTGTTGCCAAATGCCATAGATTTTCCCAATCATCCAAGGCATAATAAATCCCACCTGCCAAAAAAGGCAAAGCCAGCAGTGTAAGAGCAATTGCAGTTATAACCCCGACCCTCTTTTCCGTTTTTCGCATATCATTACTGCCTCCCGGACCTTCAGAACCTAAAGACTTCATACCTCCATACTTTCTGTTCATAATTAAGTAATTAATCTGAACGTCATTTTGTTTTTTTAAGATGACAGCCCAACTTTTCATCCCACTTAATATATAAAGGCATAAGGCGCCCAATGGGAATTTTGAATGCTGAATTCTTAATTTTGAATTATGAATTATCTCCTAACACTCGCTCTCCGCTCCCTTTTTCGCTTCTTCGCTCGTACTCTTGTTCTTTTTGCCACAAGG
>JBKBXU010000085.1:0-15015 GCA_046313675.1 Cytophagaceae bacterium | reverse complement strand
GGTTAGTGGTATAGGTATTGGCAAATATGTTGGATAGGTTGGTGTCCAATACAGTGTAGCCCATCTCAGGTGGATAAAATAGAAAGGTTCTTTTGTCCGATTCATTGTCCTGATGGCTTATATGATGTTCCAATTGTACCTGGCTTTTCTTGCCTATGGGCTCAGTATACACTGCGTTACCGGAAGCATTCCAGCCATTTTGTTGAAGAAGAGACTGCTGGTCAATTGTGTCTGAATCTATTAATCCACGGAAAAACATGTTTTCAGCATATAAGAAACTTTCTCCTTCGTTCCTGTTGTAGCCCGTGTGTAGGTTATAAGAAAAAGTTCGTCCTCTTTTGGCAAACCGGCGCTTGAATAATACATCGTTGGCCAGGTTATAGCCAAGAAATTCCGTGTTCAGACTATTGTCTGTTTCATTGAGCATGAGTCCGTTCAGACGGTTTTGTCCAGAGGTGTTGGAGAGCCCGGAGTTTTGCTGAAGGCTGATGCTTGGCAAAATAAGTAGGGAGGTCATCGTGTCCAGGGTAA
This sequence comes from Cytophagaceae bacterium, assembly GCA_046313675.1. Lineage (GTDB taxonomy): Bacteria > Bacteroidota > Bacteroidia > Cytophagales > Cytophagaceae > JBKBXU01. The sequence continues at coordinate 14,484 of JBKBXU010000085.1, read as the reverse complement.
TGTTAATACGAAGGTTGGCCCTGTGGTTAATGTTTTGACTGGTATTCATGCTGCGCTCATTGTACCGCTGAATTGAATCGGAGGGGAAAACGTATTCTCTGTTTAAAAAGGAGTTTTCGATGTTATCGGTCATATTAAAAAAATAACTTCCCACGACCTCTGTTTTTTCTCCCCATTTGTCCATATAGTTTAGGCCAAAGGCATTGGTTCTGGTTATTCCATTTTGGGCTCCTATCTGAAAATCTCGTGCATCGGATCCAGCACTGAAACGGTTTCCCCTGCCACCTCTCCGGCTTCCGCTTTCACCACCAGCAACTCCTAAGAGGTCCTGTGAGGAGAAATTCTGAACATTGATATTATTGCTCATTCCGATTAAGGAAAGTCGTCTGTTCCCATTGAACATATTAATATTCCCACCCGCCTGATAGCGGTCTTGCGTGCCATATCCGCCATACACCCGACCAAATTTCCCATTTCGCATGTGAGGCTTTGTTATGAGGTTGATCGTTTTTGTTGTTTGACCATCATCAAAACCTGTAAACTGTGCTTGTTCGCTTCCCTGATCGTATACCTGTACTTTGTCAATCATGTCGGCAGGCAGATTTTTTAGTACGGTATTGGCATCTTCTCCAAAAAATACTTTCCCATCTACCAGCACTCTGGTTACTTTTTCACCCTGTACTTTTACCTCTCCGCCTTCCATAGTTACGCCGGGCATCTTACGCACCAGGTCTTCTGCTGTGGCATCAGGGTTAACTTTATAGGATCCGGCGTTATATTGCGTGGTGTCATCCATTTGAGTGACCGGAGGTATTTCTCCTTTGATTTGTACTTCTTCGAGGGTTTCACTTTTTTCCTGCAGTTTTATCGTTCCAAGGTTGAGGTCTTCGTTCGTTACTTCAATGCGTTTTTTAATTGTAGTGTAACCAAGTGAGCTTATCTTCAATACGTACTTGGATGGGCTTACATTTTGGAATTGAAAGCTCCCTTCCTCATCGGCATAAAGCGACTTTTTAATTGAGTCCGGAAGTTGTATTAATTCTACTTGAGCGCCTTCGAGGGGGAAGTCGAATGCGGCATCCTTTAGCTTGCCAGTCACAGAATGTTGTGCAATGGCTGTGTAAGCTAGCAGAGTTAAAAGTAAAAAAAGGAAGCTTTTGGTAAACATGTGCTAAAATAGGGCAAAAAAATTGAAGATTTTTTATAGACAAAGCAATCTCACATGTAGATTGCTTTGTCTGTTATTGCCTGTTATTTGCATGATTTTTTACCAGTGTGTCCTTTTTGAGAACGCATTTCCTTGTACTTGTTATACTGTTCTTCAGAAAGTATTTTTTTCAATTCAGTATTCTTCTCTGAGCGAAGGCTTTTATATTGAGCTCGTTTCGCTTCCTCATCAAGACTTGAACTGGATTTAACAGCCGCCTTTTTTGTTCTATAATTTTCATTCAGGGCTTTCATATCATTTACCTGCTGGTCAGTCAGATTAAGGTCTTTTTTAAGTTGAGCATAGTCTGTCTTGTATCCACCTTTTTCCCCTTTGCCTTTTTTGTTTTTTTGATATTCAGCTTTTTTTTCTTTCAGCATCTGAGTTTGCTCTGGCGTTAAAATTTCCTGCATGCGACTTCTTTTCTCTTTATGCAGTTTCATAAATTCAGACTTTCTCTGCTCTTCGTTCAGGGAGGAGTTATTTTTTATTTCTCCAGCCTTGGTTTTATACTCTTCCCGAAGTGCTTTTATAGCGGCCTCTTGTTGTTCATCCAGGTTAAGGTCTTTTTTAAATTGCTCGTGCTTTTTACTGCGATCTGTATTGTTTGATTGAACATGTGGGCTTTGAGCATAAACTGCGGTTCCTGCAAGGAACAGTATTCCAAAAATGATCTTTTTCATAGTCGTATGGTTTTAGTTTTAACTTATTTCTTCTTTAGACGACGTTGGTTTTTGGAACTTGCGCGAGAAAGAAAATATTTAAGTTTTAAGTGTTGAATTTTAAGTTGACTGTCTGTCACGGCATAATATAGGTTGACTTTTTTATTCAACAATTTATTAATTAAATCCCTTGCCATATTTGTAAAGCATTTTCCTAAGATTCTGCTTTGCCCGGAACAGTAAGGATTCGACGGAGGAAATGGAGTTTTGCATAACCTTATTGATTTCTTCATAACTCAGACCCTCCACTTGTGAAAGTAAGAAAGCAGTCTTTTGATTGTCGGGAAGACGGTCAATTTCTTTGAACAGGATGGCTGCACGTTCTTTATTTTCCAGCATAACACCAGGATGAACAAAATCAGCCTGATCATGTCGTAAGTTTCCGCTTTCCGGATCAAAGAGGGAGGTCAGCCAGGCAAACCTTTTTTTACGCTTTTTGCTTTTTAGAAAATCCAACGATTTGTTGATAGCAATACGATAAATCCAGGTGTTAAGGGAAGATTTTTCTTTGAAGGAATGCAGGTTAAAGTATACATCGACAAAAACATCCTGTGTAATCTCTTCTGCATCAGGGACAGTTTGAACCATGCTTAATACTGTATTGTAGACCTGCGTTTTATACTGGTCATAAATTTTCTTTAGCTTTTCTTCAGAAGGGTATAAGGTTTCGGTATGGTCTTTTGAGGAGGGCATTTGGTTATTCTTCGCTTCTTTCTTTTTTGACTTTCCCCCGATGGGTCATGGTATTTCCCATCTCTTCAATGAACTGGTTGTATCCTTCGATCTGTTCAGGTGTAAGCATCTGCCTTACCATAATGAAATGCTCAATCATAGCCAACTCCATTTTTTTCTGGTTATGAGCTATAATATTAGTAAGGGAATCTTTGGATGTGTTGTTCAGTTCATTTCCATGTAATTTCTCCAGCAGTTGTCTCCTGTTTTGATGCTTCTCCTGGCGGAGATCTTTCATCAGGTTTCGATGCTCACGTCTAAGTTCCTTGTATTGTTCCTGCTGTTTTTCTGTTAGGTTTAGTTTTTCAGCCACGGCTTTTTCCGGAAGACGGCCTCTGCGTACCGTTCCTTTGTCAGGTTGAAAAAAAATGTAGCTTAACGTGGCTATATTAACTATAAGCAATAGTACTACAGCGGTTTTTAAGAGTGTAATGGTTTTCATGCTTTATTCAAAATAGGTGTAATAGGTATCCGTTTCAACCAGTTCATAGTCTTCAGCAATTGTTTCCATAGGGGTAATCTCATTCCCGGAAAACGTGGCTCCAAAGATTCCATAGAAGTTAAGCAGTAATAGCACTATAAAGGCAACTGCTGTTTGCCATATTGCCCGTGTATGAACCGGCCGGTAGGCTGTTTTGCGTTCTTCCACGGCATTCATGATTTTCCGAAATAAAAATGGAGAGGGTTCTGCCCTTTCTATCCCCTCAAGACTGTTCATTGTCTTGTCGATCCATTCATCTGTATTATTTTCCATATTTCTTTAGTCGACGTTTTTTTACAAAACTTGTGGGTGAAATTAATTTTTTTCAATGAATTGTAAAATCTAAGATATGCATGCTTGTAAATATGTCTTGATTTGCTATGTAAATACGCTGATTTATGTTGTTTTGCCCCCTCAAATCTATCTTTCTGGCATTCCTGTTTTTCTGGAAGTGGGAAAAAATCTCTAAGAAAAGAATATTGTTTGCAAAATATAATTTTAATAGAAGGATTCGAGACTTATATTTGCAGCCTTAATTGATATTTCAATTGATGTAATGACAATTATTATCAGCTATGGAGTTTCAGCTATTAGTATCCGATAAACTTAGCTTTCAAGAGTTATCTGAGAAGTATCCATTGCTATTGTCAAAAGGCTTTCATAAAAAGGTCAAAAGCTCCTTTTATCTATCAGGTACAGTAAGCATAATTGCACTTTATGAAAAAAAGGCAGTCGGTCTGTTAGTTTTAGCCCTATATTCAACTAATATCGCCGATCTGTTTTCATTATATGTAAATAAAAATTTCAGAAGAAAAGGCCTTGCCAGGGCTATGTTAAAGCTACTTGAAAAAAAGTTACTTCAATTAAAGATAAGCCACTATCAGGCAATTTATCAAAGCGATTGGGTAGAAAAGGATCTATGGGAAAAATTCCTGTCCGCTACCGGATGGGCTAAACCTGAAAAGAAGTTTGCCCTAATGAAAATTAACCTGGCTACTTTACGGGATCATTCTGACTGGTTGAAAAACCTTCCTCCACCGCATGATGCATGTGAAATAATTCCATGGAAAGAAATAGAACCGCAGGTCAGATCCCAGTATCATCAGATGGACTTCCCTTCATCTTTAAATCCGGAACAGATGCCTGAAAAAATCGCCCCTTTCAGTTTCGGTGCAGTAGCCGGTAACCTGCTACTTGGATGGATCATTACGCACTATACGAAAAATGATATACAATACACCTCTCTTTATGTTATTAAGCACAAAAAGCGTGGACTTATAGCCTTAAACCTCCTGAAAACCTCAGGATACGCACAACTAAACGATGGGTTTACCAATGCGGTATACATGATTGATGTACAAAATGAGAATATGTTAAAAATTCATCATAAAAGATTTAAGGAGTACTCATTTTTTACAGAACACTTATATAAGACCACAAAATATTTAACTAAACAATTACTTTAACCTTATAACTATGATTAAAACTTATACGAATGATTTTAAAAAGCAGAAGAAATATTCTTTGCTAAAGGCAAAAATTGAAAAGTTGATTTCTGAGGGAAGGTTCTATCGGCTACAGAGAAAAACCCGGTTTTACCTGATCAATAAATTAAGAAAGCTTCATAATGCTCTTTTCCCCAAGCATACCTCTTTGAAATATGCCGCTACCGCATCGCTACTTTTATCTGTATGCATATCTGCAGAAGCTCAGGACGGCTTTACCCCAAATCCTGAACAAAACCCTTTTCCAGTTGCATTATCGGCAGGAAGCTTTACCAGGCCGGTTATGGTTGATCTAAACGGCAATGGCAGAATGGATATTTTTGCGGGTAATTCAGAAGGCAGGATTGTTTATCTTATAAATGATGGCAATGGTAAATTTGTTGAACAGACGGGTGAAGACAACCCCTTCGATGATATAAATTTATCAGCGACAACAGATATTGCCTTTTCAGACCTTGATGATGATGGAGATCTTGACGCTGTCATAGTAGCAGATGGGGAAATATACACTTACATCAATAATGGTCAAAATGAATTTTCACTGGCTACAGAGGAGGATGACCCCTTCTCGGACATTATAATTGATGAAGATGTTGCTTTTACATTGGCCGATTGGGACAACGATGGAGATGATGATGCTTTCTTTGGAGATAAAGAAGGGGGGATTAGGTATTTTGAAAATGTTGAAGGGGTTTTTACTGAGCGTTTTAATGAGAATAATCCTTTAAATGATGTTGAAGTGACCACGATAATACCAGGAGAAAACCCTATAACCGACCTTGCTTTCGCAGATATTGACGGAGATGGTGACCTGGATGCATTCATAGGAGGGAAATACGGTGATTTGGTTTACTATGAAAATGAAGATGGTGATTTTACCGAATCAGAAGATTTGCCTATCAACATAAATTATTATGCCCATGGCATGAATATCTCTCCCGGATTTGGAGACATAAACAATAATGGGGAAATAGATGCTTTATTAGGTAACTTTGATTACTATTTCCACCACTATGAGAATGACGGCGATGGAACATTAGATTACGTAAATCCTTCGCAAAGTCCGATAGGCGGAGGATTTGCCCTTGCCACTGCAAATGATGTAGTTTTCTTTGATTATAACAATGATGGGCATAAGGATGCCTTTGTTGGTGGAAGCCGTTCTGCGTTAATGCTGTATAAAAATCAGGGGGACAATACCTTTATAGAAGCATTTGAAGAAAACCCATTCCTTGGCATTGAGTTTGATTGTGAACGCCCGACCATCAACTTTGTTGATATTGACGGAGATGGTGATCAGGATGCTTTTGTGGCCTGTGAGGCAGGTGTTACATTCTTTAGAAATTCTGGAGGGATATTTGAAGAGGAAACCTTTCCGGGAAATCCATTTGAAGGGCTTGGTTTACCTGAAGACTTTGACGAGGAAGAAGATGATGAGTCAAATTTTGAAAGGCCTGTTAGTATAACATTTTATGATTTTGATGGAGACGGAGACCTGGATGCAATGATTCCTCTTGTGGATGATGGAATAGCATACTTTGAAAATGCCTCCGGAAGCTTTACCAGGAAGGAGAATGAGGAAAATCCATTGGACGATTTTAGTCATTTATCGGTTACGAATATCAAGTTCTTCGATATTGACCAAGATGGGGATGCAGATATTTTTCTTGGCACAAGCTATGGCCAAATTATTGCATTTGAAAATACAGATGGAGAATTCGAAGAAAATTTCAATCCGGAGTTCAATCCGTTTGAGGATCTTCAGTTGGAAGCCTGGGCCTATTTAACCTTCGACGACTTTGATAAGGATGGAAATATTAATGCCTTTGTCGGTGGATGGAGGTCAATACTATTCTATGAATCGGAAGGCTATGAAGTAGAACCGGAAGATCCTACTGAACCAACAGAGCCGGAAGGGCCTGCTTCTTCAATAGATAAACTCCAATCGCTTTCTTTGAAGTTGTATCCGAACCCTGCCTCTTCAGTGGTGTATCTTTCAGGAAATATAAGCTCTTCTGTGCAATATCAAATTCTCAATTCTCATGGTGCTAAAGTTTCAGAAGGATCAGGAACGACGATTCCGTTGCACAATCTAAAGCCCGGATTGTATATTGTACATGTTGTTGATGGAGAAAAAATTGGTATTCAGCAATTGGTAGTAAATTAGACTCCCGAAAAAGTCGCATGATCAAGGATACATGTCAAATGTTTGCCGTGGTCAATGCGGCCTTAATTATTAACTTTAGCGTAGGAAGAAAACTCTTCTTACGCTTTTTCTTAAGTATCCTTTAAGAAATCTATTCCTTTTAATTATCATTTAAATACTTGACAATTGTCATTTGGCTATATGGGCTAAACTTCTAACTTTTTTGTTATATGATAAATGATAAAAAGATGAAAAGTTTAATAATTTATAAATCCAAACACGGCACAACGGAAAAAGTGGCCAATTACATTAAGGATCATATGCCGGGTGAAACGAGTTTACTCCACCTGGATAAGTATACTCAGAAAGTTTCTTTGAAGGACTATGATACCGTCATCATTGGAGGATCCATTTATATGGGGAAGATTCAAGATAGGATTAAAGCCTTTTGCAAGGAACATGAAGAGGAACTGCTTAAGAAACATCTTGGGCTGTTTATTTGCTACATGAATGAAGAAAATGGGAAAAAGCCTTAGAGGAAGCTTTTTCTAAGGAGCTCAGGCAACATGCCAAGGCTCTTGGTTTAATGGGTGGCGAACTTCTTTTGGAAAACCTTAACTTTTTCGAAAAATTTATCATTCGGACGGTTGCAGGAATCAAGGAAAGTGTTTCTAAAATAGATTATGCCGCTGTTGATAAATTTGCTAATGAACTGGCGTAGCTAGTCGTTCAAAAAATGCACTTTTGAGCTTTTTATCTTTAAATATACCCTGTCGCCCATCGCAGCTTGTTTACGTGTGCTAAGGCGAAGGATCTCTCCTTTTACCTCTACTTCAAGTTCGTGGCCATCTCCTGTATAAGATACATGTTTTACCTTTCCTTCGGTTTGGCTATTTTCTTCCTTTGCCAAAAGTAAATGTTCTGGCCGAAAGCTTATCTGACAGTTCTGGTTTAGGTTTTTAAAATATCTATGACCTTTTAGGTGGCTGAAAATTTTCAAAAACTTTCCTGCAGGGAAAATATTAACATTGCCAAAAAGATAGGCAACGTATTTATTGGCAGGTTTTTCATATATTTTCTGAGGAGTATCAAACTGAAGAAGCCGTCCGTTTTTGAGAACTGCAATTTTGTCTGACAGCGATAATGCATCTTTGACTTCATGCGTGACAAAAATTACGGTAATTCCTTCTTCTTTTGCGGTTCTTATAACCTTCTTTTTGATTTCATCTTTCAGCATAATGTCCAGATTGCTGAAGGGCTCATCCATCAGGAGAAGTTCTGTGTCGCCAGCCAGGGCTTTGGCTAAAGCCGCCCGTTGTTGCTGGCCACCGGAGAGTTCTTCAGGAATTTTATCCTCCATGCCCTGCAGGTTAAAGAGGTTTAGCAGAAATTGAAGCCGCTCGGATTGAAATTCTTTATCAAACCTTCTGAGGTTATAAAGTATGTTTTCCTTGATGGAATGTTTGAGAAACAGGTTTAAACTTTGTTCCACAATTTCCATATCCGGATGTCCGGGAACAAGGTTATATGCAGGCCCGGTAATCGGTTTACCTTTGAAGAGCAGCTTTCCTTCATCCGCATCCAATAGTCCGTGAATGAGTTTTATAAGCGTGGTTTTACCTGAGCCATTTTCGCCTACTATTGAAAGAATTTCTCCTTTCTCTAATTTCAGGGAAATGTCGTCTACCGCTTTGATGTTTTGACCGTGATATATTTTGGAAACCCCGGAAATTGTTAAAAATGCCATGGACAAAGATAAAGGAATTGCTGATAGATGCTATTATTATCCATGGTCGCTTAATTCTGATTCCTATGGATTTTCCCTTAGCCGGAAAATGGTTCCTGAGGTGTAGTCAAGCACATAGAGCTCTCCATGCAGGTCCTCGCCAAAAGAGGAAATCCGGTAAGGGGTTTCGTATAAAAGACGGTGATCTGTAATACGCTTGTTTTCATACTTCAGGACTGAAATTTTGCCGCTGCAAAAGTCTCCGTATATGTAATAATTTTTCAGGGATTTCATTGCTTCTCCCCGGTATACATATCCTCCTATAATGGCACAGTCGTTTCGGGTGTTTTGATATTCATAAACGGGTAGTGTGATCTCCGAGGGCCTGGGTGGTTTGACTTTTAGCGTATCATCAGGCACATGCCAACCATAGTTTTTGCCATTTTCCAGTATGATTATCCGTTCCTGACTTTTTTCTCCGGGGTCTCCTGCCCAAAATGCTCCTGTTTGCTGATCCTGAGAAAATTTCCAGATGTTGCGAATGCCATAGGCGAAGATTTCTTCTCTGTAGTTTTCTTCATTCCCGGCAAAAGGATTTTCCTTGGGTATACCGTAATAAAATATCCAGTGCTCATTGCGACTGGGAATAGGTTCAGGATTGTCTACGTCTATCCTTAATATTTTCCCATAAAGGCTGGTTTTGTCCTGTGCGGTGTGTTGTGGCCCGGGTATATTTCCTCCATCACCTGTGCTAATGTATAAGTAGCCATCGGCGCCAAAAAGAATACTACCTCCTTTGAGGTTGTTGTATGGGTGAGGGAATTTCATAAAAATTACTTCGGAAGCAGGGTCTGCTTTGTCAGGCGATGAGGAAGGCACTGTAAATCTGGATACATAGGTGTATACTATTTCTTCATCCTCAATAGTATAATTTACAAAGACGTAGCCATTCTGTCTGAATTTCGGGTGGAAAGCCAATCCTAACATGCCTGATTGCCCACCGGCTTCGATCTTTTTTGACAGATCCAGAAAGATTTCTGTCTCAAGTATAGCCGGATTATTTGGAAACACATGTATCTCTCCTAATTGCTCCACCACAAATAACCTGTCGGTACTGTCAGGACTATAGGTAAGGTGCACAGGTGCTATAAATTTTAAGTTAGGAAAGGCATTTTGAAGACTTACATCGTCATCATGTACTGCCGCAAATGTCACCTGCAAAAGTAAAGGTAAGATACATAGTCTGGCTGCTGTCATAGGCTCTTTTTTTTGAGCTAAACCTTTGTCTATTTGATATGTTTGCTTTTAAAATCTGAAGTTATGATATACTTTAATTTGTATAATCCAGACTTGTTTTAATGACATTTTTTTTCTATATTATTTCAATGAAGCGACTCCCGGTTTATTCTCTCGTGTTTTTTCTAGGCTTACTGTCTGCCTATATATCCAATGACCCCATGCAGGAAGTGATTGATGGTGTGTCTAGTGTGGAAGCGAAGAGGAAGCTTATAGCATTCAGAGAGGGAGGAATAGAAAGGCCGGTTTCTATGGACAGCTATTCTAAGGAGCATGTGCTGGCCAAAGCGAATGCCTTATTAAATACACCTCATAAAATGGGTGGCACCGATGAAAAGGGAATTGACTGTTCCGGCCTGGTGATGTTGGCGCATTCCGTATGTGGTATCAGGCTTCCACACTCTTCCCAAGAGCAGGCACGTTTTGGGAAAGTTATTTCTTCCCAAGCTAATTTGCAGGAGGGGGATTTGGTCTTCTTTTTTAAATCCTATCATACCTCAAACTTAATAACGCATTCCGGTATCTATCTGGGCGATGGTAAATTTATCCATACGTCCAATTCCAAAGGGGTAATTATTTCCCAGGTAGATGATCCATATTATTGGGGGGAGCGGTATTTGTTTGGTACCCGCTTGTATGAGTAGGTAATTTAACCTGGGTAAGGCTCAAAATGTGTGCGAAACGAATTATTTGATTTACTTAGCTACCTATTGGAACGCTCTATTGTATATTCCTTGTTCCCGTGCAAATTTTTATCTTTGTGTTGAAAATCTTTCGGATGCGCACATTTGAACCAAAAATTGGTATTAAACAAATTGGATTGCTAGGTTGTACCTATTGCATAATATTCCTGCTTTTTACCTGGCCCCTGGCTACCGATTTTACCGGTTCTATTGTAGGCAACCAGGATGGGGAGGTGTATGGGATCATGTGGAATGTGTATATTTTTAAAAATAATCCCTCTGATTTTCTCCGACTTCATACAAGTGAAGTATTTGCACCACTGGGAACTTCGCTGTTTTTACACAGCACAACCCCTTTACTGAGTATTTTTAGCAGTTTTTTCTCCAATCCTATTTTAGGGGTGAATCTTTTTATAGCTCTGAATTTTATTCTTTCCGGTATCGGGGGCTTTCTTCTTTGTCGAAGGTATGTTTCGAGTACTGTATTATGCGTTATTTCTGGATTCCTATTTGCCTTTTCACCGTATAAAATGCTTCGTTTCGAGGAGCATTATAACCTGATTTTGACAGCACCTGTCCCATTCTTTATTTTATTTTTTACCAGGGCCTTCGAGTTTGAAAATGTTCCCTTTTTTATCATAAAAAGCAAAAGGGATTTTTACTTGTGCCTGTTAATGGGAATACTTGCTTTGCTCAGTGATTACATTATTGTTTTAACCATTTTCTTTTTTTGCCTACTCTACTTTTCTTGGTTTAAAGTGAAAAAATATTTGGCTTTCAACAGGAAAACCTTTCTGATCATAGCCGCTTTTTTTGTGCTTGGCCATATAGCTGTTCATCTTCTAAAAATTATTCTTCAAGAGCACTCTGTTTTTTACTGGGGATGTGATTTATTAAGCCTTGTAATTCCGGTCAATTCTTATTTTTTTTCTCAGTTTATTGGCAGCGGATATATTGAACATATACATCACAATTCCTTTGAATATGTTACTTATCTTGGTGTGACTTTGATCGTCTTGGCTATAGGCTCTTTATTTATAAAAAAACCACTACAGGTGTCATCAGAGGTTAATGCCTTTGGTGTAGTAGCTGTAATCCTTGTTATTCTCACAATGCCCCAGTTTAAGGTCAATGGTGTTTTGCTGAATTACAATCCATTTTCTATAGTTCATTTCACCCCTTTTATCAAAAATTTCCGTTGCCCTGCACGCTATATAATGCCTGTATATTTACTTTTAAGCATATTTGCCTTTTATCATCTGGAGAAAGTAAGTAATGTGCAGATTCACATTCTTGTGGCGGTTTTATTTTTATTGGAGTTTTTTCCCATGCAGGTGAAAATGACTAAACTTGATGTTTATCCATCGGTTTATTCCAGCCTTAAAAAACTTGAAGGCAGAACCTTGCTTTCTGTGCCATTTGGAGTAAGGGATGGAATGGACCAGCAGGGCATTTTTCATACCCCTGACCATTATTACCAGACCATTCACCAAAAAAAAATAATTGGAGGATATATTTCACGGGTGGATCCGGAGGTAAAAAAGCTCTATAGTGAAGACAAGGTAATGCGAAATTTATTAAATCTTCAGATAGATTCTTCTTATCTTCCGGAAGAAATAAGCTCTTATGAATTAGCCCGATTTTTTAATACGTTTCAGCCTGAAATAATTTTAATCACACCTCTTTATAAAAATTCTATTGTGGAGGATTATCTGAGGAAAATATCTGAAGGAAAGGTTTTGGAAGAAGTTGAAGAAGGGCAACACCTAATTCTCAGACTAAAGAAGTCTTTATAGTTGTCAACTTTTACCTGGCAGGAAAGTTTCTTTCGTACGAAGCTTGATAAAAACCATTTTATGGAAACCCACCCGGACTGCTTGTTCATTTAAAGCTACTATTCTTCTTTTTGGCTTGCAACACCCGGACTTGCGGAATAATATAGTTTTCGATCACTCGTGATGTTCCAGATTTTTAATGCTTCGGCATTTAAAATTGAGCTCTCCGGCTCAAGAATCGTTCCCCAGGAAAGAACGGTGCAGTCACTTTCTAAGTGAACAATTTGTTTCGGAGACCTGGAAATTTCTTCAAGAGCCATTCTTTCACATGTGTTTTTGTCAAATTCCGGTTCGTCCGCAATAGTAAATATTATCAATACTGTTGCCAATAGGGGGATGTACCACTTTTTATGTTTGGCTTGGAGTTTTTTTAATAAATAAAGACTGGAAGTGCCAAAGACAAACATCAGGCTTAAGGTAATGGGCATAATGGTGTCATATCGCAAAACGTATGGGCGGTAACTCCGATAACCTCCTAGGGGCAATAATAAAATATAGATCAGCGAAAATATTCCTATCCATTTAAAAATTCGCAATATTTTTTTCCCTTCCTGATCATTGAAACTTACGTAAATTATTAGAGAGTTGATGGCCAGGATAATTAGTAATAAAGAGTATCCCAGTTTATCATAAAGCGTTTTATAAATTCCTGTTGGTATTTTTAAATATACTTCCCATAGTGAAAAAGGGTTAAGTTGGTGAATTGAATTGTGACTTCCAATGTATAGAGAGTACAGGGATAGAAAGCTGATGGGCACCAGAAAGACCCAATACGCTCCCGGAATATTTTGCAATACACATTTTCCTTTATTAAGGAACGATGCTTCCTCGACAAGAGTAAGTTGCTTTTTAAAGTAAGCTATAAGCAGTAAAAAAGTAACTATCAATATAATTCCCGGATTAAGAACGCCGCTTAAGGTTACCACTACGGCCAATGGGATCCAGAAAATGCTTAGGGCCCAGTATGGGGGAAGTTTATCTTTATGGTAATAGTGCCAGATAAACGGGAAGAAGTATAATAGGAGAAAGGCAATAGGCAATGCATAGAAAAACGTGTATGTTATGGCCGGGTCAATGATGCCCATATAACTGCGGTATCCATTCGTTTGGAATAGAGGAGTTGTCAACGCAGCAGCGACTATGAAATCCATCCTGAGGAGGTTTCTGGTGCCTGAAATCAGCATTCCCAATAATATTACCAGTCCTATATGAATAACGGATTTTGCCATGGCACTGGCCAGATAAACACTGTTTATAGGCGAAACAAATTTTTGCAGTAGCAATGGAATGTGATTAAAATATTCCTTAAAAATCCAGTGACAAAAGAACCTGTTAGGATTTGCATAAGATTCGTTATTTAAAACCACACCAAGACCAAAAGGGCTTTCCAATATAGGATTGACTTCACCTGAGGGTACAACACCACCGCTTAAGTCTCCATCTAAAGGGGTATGATAATATTGCAGAAAGGAGTAGCCAAAATCCGCCAATAAGAAAAGAAAAAGTATGAAGTATAGAAATCGTTTCGCCATATGATATTATGCGATTACTAACGAAGAGTCGGGCTCTAATGGTATTTTATCCATTGGTGAAAGGTTATAAGCAATGACCTGTAAACAATAAATGGAATTTCAGGCATTCAAACTTACTATTTCTTTTTGTTTTATTTCCGGTTTAAGTAGGGCTTTTTACAAAATTTTTAACCTTTTGTTCTTCCTTGGGTTCTTTTTCAATGATACCAGATAAATATAAACCCATTGTTCAAAATATGGCTCGTGCCGGCTGTGCTTCCATAGGTATAGTATATGTTTTTGTTGGGGTAATGGCAATGATCTCATTTTTTCAAGCCGGAGAGGATGCTGCCGATGAAGACCGTATTATGGATGTAATCTTAGGATTGCCTTTGGGTGAAGTATTGATAGGTGGAATAATTCTTGGGCTGGTGGGTTATATTATCTGGCGGATTTTTGAAGCACTGACAGATCCTTATGGATTTGGCAAAGGTGTGAAAGGTATAGGGAAAAGACTGGGCGTAGCCCTTAGTGGAATTGGCTATGGCATCATTGCGTTTTCTGCATTGGAAGCTTTGTTTGAAGAAGGCAATGGTAACGGCAATGGAGAGGAGGAGCAACAGATGATGGTTTCGCAGAT
>JBKBXU010000084.1:11016-15028 GCA_046313675.1 Cytophagaceae bacterium | reverse complement strand
TAACGACAATGGAATTCCCTGAAGCCTCCGGAAGGTTGGCTTTTAACCGCGATGGGAGAACTAATCTGCCTTTCGCGTCGAGCTTACATTCATATTCGCCCGAGAAGTTGGCCATGAGAACCCAGTGTTTAACGTATTGATCAATAAAACTCTAAACAAATATAAGAAAGAAAAGTGAAATTTCAACCACAACGCCCCACTTTCCCCCACAATGTGGATAACTTATAAAAAAACAGCGGTTTTCAGGCCCACTAAGTCCCATTTTTCAATAAAAATGAAGCTTGCTGAAAGGCCCCGCACAAGTCAAAAATGATTTATTTTGAGTCAATAAAAGCTTGGCTTTTTAAAAAAAGTGGGAAAGAGTGGGGGAGTTAAATGTAAAGCTTAGACAGCTGATTTGGCTTTCCTATGGATTACATCATAGAGCTTATTAGTTGTAGCAAATAAATCAAATCATATCCATAGAAGAACTATGCACCTTTTATTTTTTCTTATACAATATTTATTTATTTTTATCACAACCATTAATAAGGATGGTTCGTAAAATCAGCATTTTTAGGAGAATATTTTTAAAATTCATAATCGCAATTATCTTTTGGTAATACTTTCACAGAAAACAATATTAGTGGAGACTGACCACTATAAAAACGGGGCGTATCCGAAAAGCCTATAGAGTAGGAAATTTTTAAACTATACTAAATTTTATGGAAGCACAAAAAGTTGACATGTTTATCATGGCAAACAACAAATTTTTTGAAAGTCATCAAATCCAGTCAATCAGAGATCGATTATTACAACTTGATGAATCTAAGTGGATCTCTGTTCAATCAATTTCTTTTAAAGACCCTACCACGAGTATTATCATATCCTTAGTGGCTGGAAGTTTTGGTGTTGACAGGTTTATGATTGGCGATACCGGTATAGGTGTAGGCAAGTTACTTACCTGCGGGGGCTTAGGCATTTGGGCCATTGTAGACTGGTTCCTAATTATGGGTGCAACCAGAGAGAAAAATATGGAAAAATTAATGCAGGTCATCGGTTAATATGAATGCAGGCAGGAACAACCTTTATTTGTTACTGTCGGCTGCTTGTATAGCAGGGTATATCTGGCTAACGTTGGTAATGTTTCACAATACCACTCCGACGCACTCTGATTTCACATTGTGTCCGGTGAAAAACGTAACGGGTATACCCTGTCCTTCTTGTGGCTCTACCAGAGCTGCCTTATCTTTCCTTAAAGGAAATACCTTAGGATCAATCGCTATCAATCCCATTGGCATCATAGGGATACTAATTATGGGCATAACTCCGTTTTGGATAAGTTATGACCTCTTATTAAACAAAAACAGTCTACATTCTTTCTACAACAAAACAGAGATCTTTTTGAGGCGCAGGTATATTGCCATCCCTCTAATTTTTTTGGTTTTATGTAATTGGATTTGGAACATCTATAAGGGACTATGATTGCTATAAAAGAATTTCCATATACCCCCCATGATAATGAAGCGGAAAAAGCTTCCAACAGTTATGTCATGTCGCTGGTTGCCTTAATTGCAGGGCTTCCTCTTCCCATCATAAACCTTATTGCCACACTGATTTTCTTTCTGGCAAATAGGAAGGGTAGCTATTTTGTCCGCTGGCATTGCACCCAGGCTCTTCTATCCCAAATTTCTTTGTTTATCGTAAATTCGACCCTGTTTTGGTGGACAATATCTATTATCTTCAGAGATACCCGGGCAGACAACCAATATTTTGCTTACATTTTAACGGCACTTCTTTTTAATTTGACAGAATTTATTTTCACTATATATACCGCCATTCAAACCCGAAAAGGAATACATGTCGAATGGTGGTTTTTTGGAAGTCTGACTAACCTTATATGCAAGCCATACCATGAAAAAAGTACTATCTGAACTTACAGTTTCCCTTTGTATATTGGGTTCTTTCTGGCTGCTTCTTAGCAAGATAGAATGGACCTCCATGTTTGGAATCGATAAAGACAATGATAACCTGGAAGAACAAATAGGAAAATTGTACGGACAATACCTCGAGCAAGAGCAGGACAAACTTGCCAGCCCTGATATTAGTATCGTCGTTGACTCTCTCCGAACCCATATTTTCATAGCAAAAGACATCTCCAGAGAAAGCATAAAACTCCATGTCGTAAACAGGGACATTGAAAATGCCTACGTTGCTCCGGGACGATATATGGTGGTTTTTACAGGAATGCTCAAAAAATGTGCAAATGAAAGCGAGCTTGCAGGCGTGTTAGGCCATGAACTAGCGCATATAGAGAAAAAGCATGCCATGAAAAAACTGATCAGGCAAACCGGCCTTGCAGTGCTTGTCGGTATGGTATCAGGGAATGGCGGCATAGAAACAGGTGCCGAACTTGGCAGGGTGCTTTCTTCAGCGTCCTACAGCCGGGAAATGGAAAGTGAAGCTGATTTAACCGCAGTAGACTACCTAATAAAAGCAGAAATAAATCCTGAACCCTTTGCTGAACTAATGTTTCAGTTCGGTTCAATAAATGATAAGTTACCCGGCCCATTAAAATATCTATCCACGCATCCCGGCTCTGAAGATCGGGCAATTGAAATAATCCACTATATAAAAAAAGGTCATTCATTTAAGCCTGTTTTACAAGATGCTACCTGGCAGAAAATGAAAGAGGCAGTGAAGGAATAAATCATTTATCATTTCGTCTGAAACTTCGGACATTAACATCGTACAGTTTGTTGAACAAAAGAAAAATAGTATTTATACCTGATGAAATAAAGACGGTAAAAATCAGTCTCGGCAAAGTCAGCTCCTCAAAACCTGTAAGGTTATAATAATGAGCAATAAGATATATTGCGGCACCCCACCAGGGCGTCATACATACCGGGCAGGAGAACAATGGTTTTTTAAAAAATTCAGGCAAACCTTCCAACTTCTGTTTCACTCCAAAAAAAATCATCCCCTTCCAGGTAGTCGCTTTAACAAAATACACAATAAATGCTATCACAAATGCCGGTTCAAGCATATCCCTCCGTTTGTAAACACTAAAAATATTTAATTAGGCCTTTAAAATAGAACATGGAATCAGCCTTCTTGTTATAATTAATAATAGTCCATAAACATTAACACTTCCTCCCTACTGGCCTTCACGCCATAGACCATAGAAACAATAGTGAGAAACTTTAACTCCCTGGCTTGACGATGTTCAACTGTATTTGTAGTTGGTAGCACATTGTTTCCGTGGTTAGTGACTGACACGGAGTGGCGCTGAAGCGCAGGCATTTTTTGGTATCACGATGGACACGAAGGGAAAGTACGATAATTTGCTGAAGCGGATGCACGAAGGGGCATGATCAGACTTGAAGTTTAGGGCTTAAAAAACTCCAGAGCCCTCTTAGGAGAGACTGGAGCGGGAGTAGAGCGGAGTGATCTTTTGGTAGCACGTAGGGCACGAAGAAAGGCTGATACGGAAATGAAAAACCAATAGTGATCAAATTTTAAAAGCATCAAAAGTAAAATTTGAGATTAAGTCATAAGTCCTCCACCGCCCTTATCCCGATCATCGTCCCTTCTATACCACTGTTTCATAAATTCACGATATTCTTTATCACTGATCGAATTCGGATCATATTTTTTCCTGCGATTCCGATGTAATTTTGCTGCAATTTTAAGACGGTGACCTTTTGTAATCCCTGAACGAATTTCATTTTCAGTTTCGCGCCATTTTTCAAAGGTACGTTTTCCCTGGTAACTGTTTCCTCGATTGTGTTTGGGCTCCTGTGCAAAAATATTGGCAGTGTCTTTACCAGACCCGCCATATTGATTGCCAAAAATATGCCCTGCATCTGGTTTCATGCCTGGGGTGCGAGGGGGTTGCAGATAACTGGACTCTCCTTTAAAGCTACTGTCCTCGTTGGTATATGAAAGCGACACCTCCTCAGGATAGAAGGAATTAGGATCTTGCACATAATCCCTTGTGGTTTGACTAGTGCCGGATCCTTTCCCTAAATCA
>JBKBXU010000084.1:0-11006 GCA_046313675.1 Cytophagaceae bacterium | reverse complement strand
AGCATTATAAATATCTACACTTCTCAAGCGGCGGAAGTGGCTTATTTTATGGTTTTCGGTATCATCACATTTAGGATCGGTACACCCTGGTAATCCACAATAACGTTGGACTACAGGTTTCGCTTGCAAGGTGGAATTTATGGTATTACTGCTACAAGCTGCACATCCACAGGCTTTATGATGAATGGAATCTTGCGTTGCCACCTTTTCCCCCATCTCATCCGCTTCTGTCTCCAGCCCCGCATCATTGTTTACATTTACATTGCCCTTCATCTGTATGGTGGGTTTTACCCTTCCCTGCTTTTGTTGGACTACATGCCAAGCTTCGTGAGGGAGGTGTTTTTCCTGTCCGGGTGAGATATGGATATCTGTTCCCTGTGCGTAAGCATGGGCTTGTAATTCTGCCGGTTTATCAGAATTATAGTGTACTTTGACATCATCCATAGAATAGCCAGATATGTTTTCAACCCCTGCCTTTAGATCATCCGGTAAACCAGTATTATTCCCATTCTTTTGGATTGGCTTATATTGACGGGCAGAATAGCCATTGACCATTGCCTGTAACTGAGCTGCTTGTTTTGACTGCGGACTATTATTCGCTATTTCCTGAGAAGCTTTCATCTGCCGCACCTGCGGACTGTTATGTGCCATCTCTTGCACTTTTTTTTGTGTTGCCGCTTCGGGACGATTATCTATAAACGGATAAGCAGACTCGCTATTAGCCTGTTTATGAGAATATTTATTCACTCCTGCCCGGTTTATATTTTCGGTTTTTTTGTCAGCGTAGGTGTTCATAGTATTTTCTTTTAACTTTGGATTAGTCTACTGACTAATAGCATTTCGCCTTTTTGTATATCTATTACACTTTCCAATTTACTCCTCTCTTTTACATTGTACCTGCTAAAGTGGCTGTTGCATAAAGCCTTAAAGCTAAATTAATTTCATAGAAAACACAAAGCTTTATCAGTATTTTTCCATTTTTGGGCGAAAAAAAGCAATCATCTGTGCATGTTTATATATAATTTATCTAAATCGCAGGTTGGTAAATTGAGCAATAAATAAAACTCTTGGTTTTTAAAAAATCAGATTTGAAGTTTAGGGCTTAAAAAACTCAGAGTCATCTTAGGGAGAGACTGGAGTGGAGTAATATTAAAAATTACGTGCCCGGACGAATCCGGGCACAGGAAAATATCTACTTCACCACCTATAACACAAAAAATAAAGTAACAGCTAAAAAAATTTCCTAAAAATGCTTATGTTTTGAGCAGAGAATCTTTTGAAGAGCTCTCTGTCCATTCTTCTTTATTTAAATAGTACTCATGAATAAGTTCTGCTACCAGGCCTGTCCAACCGGTTTGATGGGAAGCTCCTATTCCTGCTCCAATGTCTCCGTGAAAATATTCATAGAACAAAATGTTATCCTTAAACTTTGGGTTGGTTTGCATCAACTCATTGCCACCAAATACCGGCCTTGTTCCATCGGGGGTTTCTCTAAATATATCAATAAGCCGCTTGCTCACATTGAAAGCAACCTGATTGAGTGTTATATGATTACCGGATCCACTTGGAAACTCGACTTTAAACTCGTCGCCAAAGTACTTATGAAATTCCTTTAGCGATTCTATAAGCAGATAGTTTACCGGAAACCATATAGGTCCCCGCCAGTTGGAATTGCCCCCAAATAAAAGCGAGTCAGATTCTGCCGGGAGATAGCCAACAGAAAACACATTGTTCCCTACGTAAAATTTATATGGATTGGCTTTATGATATTTTGACAAGGCGCGTATCCCATAATCGGATAAGAATTCTGCCTCGTCAAGCATACGCTTTAGCACCTTCTTCAGCTTTTGAGCCTTTAGAAGTGACAACATACGTGTTTCTCCCTTGCCCGGCTCATACCAACTGGATATCATACTGGCCAGGTTTGGACGATTTGTGAGCACCCACTCCAGTCTTCGTTTAAAGTCAGGCAGTTTCTCCAACTCTTCCGGCTTAATACTATGAACAGCAAACAAGGGAATCAGGCCGACCATGGAACGTATCTTCAGCGGCAGGCTTTTCCCGTTTGGCAGGTGGAGCACATCGAAATAAAATTCATCCTCCTCGTCCCACAAACTTATTCCTTCCCCCCCAATGTCATTCATGGCACCGGCAATAAAAAGAAAATGCTCAAAAAATTTGGATGCCGAATCCTGATAAGAGGGGCGCTGAAGGGATAGTTCATTGGCAATGCGCAACATATTCAGCGAATACATTCCCATCCAACTGGTACCATCTGCCTGCTCCATAAACCCGCCGGTCGGCAAGGTCTGGCTTCGGTCAAATACCCCTATGTTGTCCAGGCCAAGGAATCCACCTTCAAAGATGTTGCTTCCAGTAATGTCTTTACGGTTTACCCACCAAGTAAAATTCATCAGTAATTTTTGGAAAACCCGCTCCAGGAAATCAAGGTCTCCTTTGCCGTTTACTTCTTTATCTATTTCATACACCTTCCAGGTTGCCCAGGCATGCACGGGAGGGTTTACATCACTGAAGTTCCATTCGTAGGCCGGAATTTGCCCATTTGGGTGCATGTAATATTCTCTAAGTAGTATTACAAGTTGCCTTTTGGCAAAATCAGGATCCAGACGGGCAAGGGGTATGCAATGAAATGCGAGGTCCCAGGCGGCATACCAGGGATATTCCCACTTGTCGGGCATGGAAATAATGTTTGAATTGGTCAGGTGTTTCCACTGGCTGTTGCGGCCTTTTTTACGTTCCACCGGAGGTGTTGTCTTTGCAGGATCTCCGTTCAGCCACTGTTCTACATTGAAATAATAATATTGTTTGCTCCACAGCATACCGGCATAGGCCTGGCGCTGAATCATTTTCATTTCCTCGTCTTCAATATGTTTTTGAAGATCGGCGTAAAACTCATCGTTATCCCTAATGCGATCAGTAAAAATGGAGTCAAAATCGGCAAATGGGCTTTGATGTTCTACATCCGAAAGTCGAAGGCGTATAACCTCCTCCTGTCCGGACTGCAGAGTAAAGATGTACATGGCCGATGCCTTGGTGCCCTCCTGCTTAGGATTAATGGCACTGTTTCTCTTGTTAACAACGAAGTCATTGATGCCGTCCTTACAATACTTACAGGTATTGGACACATTGAAAAGTTTTTTATAATTGGTTTCGTTATTGCAAAATAAGAGTGACGCCCTACCTTCTGTGTAGAAATGGTAATCGCCTGTGAGGTGATGCTTAACAAAAATACTCTTGTCGGAATCTGCTTTCATATGGGATGGGCCACATGCATAACCGAGGCTCCAGATATTTCGCAGCCATAAGGTAGGAAGCACTGTCAGATCTGCCGGATCCGGCCCCTGATTCTTTACCGTAATTTTTATCAGAATGTCTTTGGTATCCGCTTTGGCATATTCGGTAGTTACGTCGAAAAACCTATCTTCATCAAAGGCATTGGTATCGTAAATCTCATACTCCATGTCGTGCTTACCCCGGTTTTTGTTGACCTTCCTAAGCTGTTCATAAGGGAAAGTCTGTTGAGGGTAACGATACAACATTTTCATATAAGAATGGGTGGGAGAACTTTCCTGGTAATAGTAAATCTCCTTCACATCCTCTCCATGGTTACCTTCAGACCCTGACAAGCCAAATAGTCGTTCTTTGAGAATGGGATCCTTTCCATTCCATAAGGCAAGGGCAAAACATAGTAGTGATTTATTGTCGGAAATTCCGGCTATTCCTTCTTCGCCCCAGCGATAGGCCTTGCTTCTGGCCATTTCGTGAGTTACAAAGTCCCAGGCAGAACCATCAGGGCTATAATCTTCTCTGACGGTCCCCCATTGCCTTTCTGTAAGATAAGGCCCCCATGTTTTCCACGGGTTATTTTCCTGACTACACTTAAGTTTTTCTTTTTCTCGAAGCGGCATTTAGCAGAGTTTAAAAAAATCTCTCTAATAACCTGCGAGACTGAAATAAGTTTAATTTAAAAAAGGCATCAATTCCCCAACTGAATGTTAACCTTCTCAAGATTATTATTATAGGCTTTATAAAAATTCACTTCTTTGGTCCTTTCATTATACTCTCCGCTTATTGGTAAGGAGCTATACTGAAGTTCTTTATTAAGGAGTTTGCCACTTCTTGTAAAGATATACAGTTGCTGATTTCCTTTGTCTGTTACAACAATCCACTCTTTACCTGCCCCTGCATAAAAATATTGAACAAGAAGTTCTCCACCGCTAAAGCCTGTATATTCAAACAGGGGTTTCTTATGTTGGTCATAAATGTCCACCCTGTTGCGGGTCTGCCGACTGATGATGTAGCTTTTATTATTCTGAGCCGGGATAAGTTTAAACACAGATTCGGGCGATAATCGAACAAGCTGTTCTTTTTCCCTTACTTTTCCGGTAAAATCTGCTTTCACATATTCGCCTTTTTCAGTAAGCATGCTTATGTAAGAATTTGTAAAGTCAGAACCTTCCTGCACAAATAAAGGGCTTTTGGTAAGGCCATTCAGGTCTATTGGAAATCCGGGATAAAATTCTCCTCGACGGTTGGTAACGTTCAGCTTTCCATTTTCTGCCAGGCATAAAATATAATCTTTGCCTTTGATTCGTGCATGCCTGACTCCGCCGGACAAACGGTATTCAAAATTTTTGGGCACCCACGGTTCCAACAGGGTTCCTTTCATATCAAGCAGATATACATTACCCGTAATGTCGGCTACAGAAATCCTGTAGTTTCTATTATTGTCATAATCCAGCAAGGATAAATTTCGCAGCATGATCTTATCACCGATCTTTACAGGAAAGCCCTCCACATTCTTAAACTGCGCATCTTTAGCATGCAATTTGTCACCGGCTAAATACAGGAGGTGAGAGAGCGAATCTATCTTTTGCGCTGCCTTACCATGAGGTTTATAAAACAGGTAGCCCACTGAATCCTGATACACAAGGCCTGAAGCAAACCTGAAAGGGCCATACTGAATATTTCTTTCCGCATTGGCCATCATTTCGCTGTTGGTCGCTGTCACTACTTTTTCTGCATTTTTGTTAAAGTGCAGGATCATGCTGGTATAGTAGCGATCGGCATGACGGTTGAATTGTACTGCCAGCAGGTCATTTTGCCTATAAAAAGATGATTCTTCCATTACCTTTTTTACTTCCGGAGAGGCATGTTGGCTAAGGTGATTCCATGCTGAATGGGTGTTGAGCATAAAGAATATATTGAACTGAGAAATGGTCTCTTCCAGAAAATGATTAAAGCGATAGGTTTTTCCAAAGACGTTCTCATTATCCATATCGCTGATGATTCTTTTCAGGTTATCCGGATTGTCAGAGAGTAAAATATAGTTGTCGATATGAGCTGCATAAGAAACTGCCATCCCTTTCATAAGGCCTCCGAACATCACCCCCGGAAGATCTTCCACTTCAATCAGCTCTATGGGCACACCGTTAAAACTGATTTTATCCCTGTGTTCTGATTTGTTGAGGGCAAGCAATTTTTCCATGTACGTATCACCATCGGAAACCTTTAAATACACCACTTTTTCTGCTTTGAGGGGATCGGCAGATTCAAGGAATGTCAATCCTGCCAGGCCATTTAAGCCCATGTACAAGCCTTCCAGGTTATATTCACTGCTGGCCACTTCCCACCGGTTGGCCTGAGCGGTATCGTTGCGCACCCAATAATGGTAAAGTGAATTCATGAGACGTGGTCCATCGCTGAAACCAAAGAAATACAGCGCGGAGGTCTGATTGGATATCAGGTTCTTCACATCAAAGGAAGAAGCCCTTTGCTCATCAAAAATATTTATAAAGCGTGATTTTTCCGGAATCAGTTCAGTAAACCCATTCAAAAGAACTTCATCCTCTTTGATGGCCATATCCAGCATAGTCACATCGGCCAGCTTACCTAGGAACGCAAACATTTCACCCCCTTCATCGCTGGCAAAGGTCTTTAGAAACTTTGGAAGAGCGGCATAGTTTACCAAAATTGACTCTTCTTCAGAGATGCTTGTTTTTTTGGTTCGGGCTTTAAATACTGCCAGGTTTCCTGACTTTTCGGTGTATACACGAATTGCATCCTCAATCTGCACAGGCGATTCACCAAGTATAAGCCAGTTATCAAGCATGGTATAGTTCAATGTTGGGCCTTTCCCTCCCGGCTTCAATTCATAAATCACCTGTTCCTTATGCTTTCGCTCATTTATAGTGTATCCCAGTTCGCTCAAAGCTTTCCCTAGTTTACTCACTTCACGCGGACCCGAAAGAGGTATATACAAAAGGTAGTTTGACTCAAATCGTCCGGAAGGAAACATGGCGGCATAAATCTTCTTTTTGGCCAACCAGCCAGAAATAGAGTAATTTTCTGAGAGACTATCCAGGGCCCTTAGTTTTTGAGATAACCTGTTCAGCTTTAAAAGCTGATGGAAGTTACTTCCCACATCCACAAGCAGACTGTCGGAACGGCCGGCTATGGGGACATTTTCATAAACCAGAATAGCTGTAGATGGAATCAGCGAATATGGCTCCCGATGTTTGGTTTCCAGGTTTGAGGGCCCATAGAACTGATACAAGGCATAAGCGCCTGTTCCGAGGGCTATAATAATCAAATAAGGAATTACCTTTTTTAAGGATGGAAATTTACCCATTTTTATTTCGGATTAAATACTATTTTAGGACAACGAAATTGATCCTGAACCATATGTTCTTTTACAAAAATAATCAAATATGATTGCCGTTTTACAAAAAGTTTCCGAAGCCTCCGTAACCATAAATTCAGAAGTAAAAAGTAACATAAAGAAGGGCTTGCTGGTGCTCCTTGGAATCACCCATGATGATGGAGAAGAAGACATTCAATGGCTAAGCAAAAAGGTGGTTCAAATGCGTATATTCGAGGATCATGAGGGTAAAATGAATTTATCTGTACAGGATGTGGGTGGAGACATATTGGTTGTGAGCCAGTTTACCCTGCATGCGAGCACTAAAAAAGGCAATCGTCCCTCATTTGTTGATGCCGCCCGGCCTGAGACTGCGGTTCCGCTTTACGAACAGTTTGTAAAACAACTGACCTCGGATCTTGGCAGAGAAGTTTTAACGGGTAAATTTGGCGCAAATATGCAGGTGGCACTGGTGAATGACGGGCCGGTGACGATAATTTTAAATTCTAAATTTTGAATTTTGAATTGATTATTAATTAGCATATAATTTGAATATAAGTGTTAAATGTTAAGTTTTAAGTTTTGTCAATTGACCGTGGACTACCGACTATGGACGAGATATTAAGTTACTAAGGCATAAGGCGTAAGGAGTAAGTAATGAAAGCGGCGTGGACAGAGAAAAGTGTTGAGTTTTAAGTGTTAAGTTATTAATTGACTGTGGACAAAATATTGTGCTATTAAGTTATTGGTTACTAAGTTAATAAGATATTGAGTTATTGGGAAGAAATTAAGTGTTAAGCTTTGAGTATTAATGTTAAGTTGCATTACTGATTTAATTACAACTATTATAATTACAAATTACATCATATGCTCCATTTTGAGGGATAAAGCTTTGATAATTAAAAATTAAGAATTCAAAATTCAAAATTAATGATGACAATACAGGAAGCACAGGCAAAGGTTGATGAGTGGATACAGGCTAATGGGGTCAGGTATTTTAATGAGCTGACGAATATGGCCATCCTTACCGAGGAGGTTGGTGAAGTGGCAAGAATTATATCGAGAAAATACGGAGAACAGTCCTTTAAAGAAAGTGATAAGGATAAAGAGCTGGCCGATGAATTGGCCGATGTGATGTTTGTTTTGATATGTCTGGCCAACCAGACGGGTGTTGATCTGGAAAAAGCCCTGGAGAGAAATTTGGAGAAAAAAACGCTAAGGGATAAAGACAGGCATAAGGGGAACGAGAAGTTGTTTTAGGGGGAGGTGAGAAAAGGGTTAAGGGTTAAGGGTTAAGTGTTAAATGTTAAGGGTTAAGTTTTAAGGTGACAATTCCGTGGACATTGTTGAATCAGACTTTGCTTAACTATTTTTACGAGATTAAGTATTATAAAAAATCATGTTATTTTATCGAAAAGTAGAATTCATCAGTCCCTTAGCAAAAGGTAAAATCGTTTCAAAGCTTCGAGGAATTACTGAAAAGAAATACAGTGGACTTTCCTCAAAATTCAAATTTGAAGGACAGATTAGTAATGACTTTTTTATAATCTTTCCTACGTTTGACTATGGCCCGAATGCCCAATTAAGGACGCAGATAATAGGTTTAATTGAAGAACAGGATAGCCGAAACAAGGTAGCTCTGACGTTCAAGCTCCCTACCACTTTGGAGGTTTTATTGTGGGTGATTTTAACAATAAATATTGGGATCATACTGTATTTTTACCTCAACCCAATTCCTGACAATTTTATTTTTAATCATTATTGTCCGGGGAAATTTAATTTGACCGTTAAAATCTTCGAAATTTGTAAAATATTAAGGTTTTTATTCCTCTTCTAAAAAGGAACCCCTCCTAAATTGTTTTTAACTTAAAAATGGGTTATTTAACCAAGTTTTGACCTCGCCGGTCGGGCATTACTTTTCTCCTTAATGAGAAAAGTAACCAAAAGAATCAAGGCCTGTGAAGAAATTTGCTAAAATTTCCATTTTTTCCGCTAAAACTTTTGAAACTCACCTCCTTCGTCGGCTCAAACATCAAAATTTTTTTCGCTTCAAAAATGAAAATTTCTTAACGCAATTTCCTCAATGGCCCCAAATTCCAATCAAACAGTAACGTTAAATTATTTTAACCGGACACTAATGAATTCATGTATTGAATTTATATAGGAACAATACATAAATCACTTGAGGCTCTTGTAAAATCCCAGGAGCTTCTGTGATTCTTTTTCCCAATTCCATTCCCGACGAGCATTCAGGCAATTTTCTGAGAGTTTTCTGTATTGTTCCGGGTCTCTCTGTAGGGACTTAACAGCCCCTACTATATTTTCCACCTTAAGTTCTGTCAAAACTGCCACTTCATGCTGTGCATTCAAAAGCTTATATTCAGGAAAATCTACCGTTACCTGAGGAATGCCTGCATGCAAATAATCAAAAAACTTATTAGCAAGAGAATAATAATAGCTCAAGCCTTTGTTCTCCAACAGCAAGACACCTAACCATGCTTTGGAAATCATCCTTCGTAAATCTGAAGGTTTCAGGTATCCGGTAAAGATCACTTTATGCTCAAGCTCCATTTCTTTCACCTTAAAAATAAGTCGTTGCAAAATATCCCCATCACCACAAATGTATAATTTCACTTCAAGAAACTGCATTGCATCAATGCATTCATCCAGGCCACGGCCTTCATTAACAGCACCTGCATAAATAATATAAGGTTCAGTTTCCTCGGCCTTATTAACTCCATTCGAATCTAATTTTGACACATTCCTAATTACCTCAAATTTTAAAGGGTATTTATTTTCAAAGAGCTGCTTAAGACTATCATTTACAGTATAAGCGTACTTAATACGGGAAAGATAAGTGCGTTCGATTTTCTCCCAAATCTTTTTTACCCCAGGCCTTCTCACAACCTCTATCACCTCCGTAAAATATTCGTGGGCATCGTATACCAATACTTTGTTTCGCATTTTTGCAGCATAATAGCAGGGAACTATGGTATCAAGGTCGATGGAGCAAATAACATCACATGGAATAAACAGAAGTCTAAAAAATAGACGCAAATTATATTCTATATAGAAAAGTTTGCCTTTCTGAAAGATCATTGGCAGTCTTTGTTGTCGATAACTTTTATGTTCAAGGGATTTAGAGCCTTTTTTTTCTCTCCCAATAATAGTAACATCATAACCTGCGGAAGAAAGGGTTTGGCAAATCCTTTCCATGCGCTGGTCATAAAGAATATCATTGGTGACAGTAAAAACAAGCTTTTTCATGAATGCAAAAGTTGGTGTTTTTTCATTGAAATCATAAAAGTTAACAATTATACCTTTTATCAAAATTAGAAATTCTCTTTCCAAGTGGTAAATATAAATCGAAGAATTTAACTTTTGCACTCCCAGATGATATCCACAAAACTTTGAAAAAGGGACAGGTTTATAGCTATTATTATAATATTCCAAACCCCGAAGGGGGCGACATGATGATATTTAGCTATTTTTTTTATATTTGTTAAGTAGGTTAGCTAGTTTTGCCGTTATGGAATTGATGGACTTATCCAAAGAAGAACTTTTAGAGCAAATAGAAAAGCTGAGGCAAAGAAATCTTCAGTTGGAGTTTTTGAACAAGCACAAAGAAGAGCTTGCCCGAAACTCCGAGCGTCAGTTTCAGCAAGCCCTTGAAAATGTTGATCTTTTATCGCTTACCTTTGACAGCTCAGGAAAAATATCTTATTGCAACGATGCTTTCCTGAAGTTTACAGGAAAGAAAAAAGTTGATATCCTGGGTAGAAACTGGAGCGACATCCTTTATAAAGACCCCAGCCAGGATGAAGAAAAAGAAGAAATCTTCCATATCCTTGAGAAGAACAACATTCTCAAAAAAATCAAGCGAAATATTTTTTCAAATGACGAATCAGTACGTACCGTCAGGTTTCATATAGTTTATAAAGACGATTCCTTCCCCAGCATTACCGGCACCACTTTAGTGGGAGAAGATATAACAGAAAAGAAAAAGATCATTAAATCATTAAAAGAAGGGAATGAACAGTTACAGGATCTTTTTGAAAATGCCAATGACCTTATCCAACTTTTCAATCTCGATGGGAGCATTACGCTTGTAAACAATGCATGGAAACAGGTACTTGAATACAATGACAATGAGCTTATCCATCTGAAATTTAATGATATAATCCACCAGGATTATAAAGCTGAAACACTTAAAATACTGGAAGATATACTTTCCGGAGAGCACGATGACAAATTTGAAACCGTGTTACTTTCAAAATCAGGCCGCAGCATCTATGCCATATGCAGCGTGAACGTGCGCTATGAAAATAATAAAGCAGTAGCTTTC
>JBKBXU010000083.1:0-15054 GCA_046313675.1 Cytophagaceae bacterium | reverse complement strand
ATTGAGCTTACCTGCGACAGGAGCATGGAACAGTTTGATTTTAATGTAGATACAAACAATAGCCTTATTTTTAAATTTGGCGAAGAGTTTGCAGAATTAACAGAAGAAATCATTACCATTCCAAGAGATTATCCTACGCTGAATATGGCCCAATATATATATGAATTTATTGGCCTTGCCATTCCCATGAAAAAACTTCATCCGAAATTTGTCAATGAAGACGAATTACAGGATGCCGATACTGTGTTGATTTATTCTTCCGGGGAACCTGAAGAAGCTGAAGATGAAACTACCGGGGAAGAAGACAATGACGATCCCCGTTGGAATATATTAAAAAACTTAAGAAACAATTATAATTAATTCTATTTAAAATGGCTCATCCTAAACGTAAGATCTCTAAAACTAGAAGAGATAAAAGAAGAACCCATTATAAAGCTACAGCGCATAATCTGGCTATTTGCTCAGTAACAGGAGAATATCATTTGCCGCACAGAGCTTACTGGCACGAAGGCAAATTATATTACAAAGGCGAAGTAGTACTTGAAAAAGATGTATTAGTATAAGCATGAAAATAGCATTGGATGCAATGGGTGGCGATTATGCACCCGGAGCTATAATTGAAGGTGCTCTTTTAGCAAAAAAGAATCTCTCTGAGGATAAGCAAATTGTCCTTATCGGAAGAGAGAACATTATAAAAGAGCACCTTGAAAAAAATGGAGCCTCCCCTTCTGAATTTCAAATTGTCAACGCTGACGATGTGATTGAAATGGGCGAGCATCCGACCAAAGCATTTCAACATAAACCTAATGCCAGTATCCCTGTGGGCTATCAATTACTGGCAACCAAACAGGTTGATGCATTCTGTAGTGCCGGAAATACCGGCGCAATGATGGTGGGAGCATTATTTACCATTAAAGCCATACCGGGCATTTTACGCCCTGGTATTGCTGGCTTTATCCCTAAAGACAATGACGCCTATGGTGTTCTCTTGGATGTCGGAGCTAACGCAGAATGCAAACCTGAGGTATTAGATCAGTTTGGTGTTATAGGTTCCCTATATGCCAAATACGTACTTAATATAGATAATCCTAAGGTAGCTTTAATGAATCTTGGAGAAGAAGAGCAAAAAGGCTCTGTCGTACTTCAAGCTGCACATCAGCTTTTAAAAGCTAATAAAAAGATAAATTTTGTTGGAAACGTAGAGGGCAGGGATGTTTTTAATCATGAAAGAGCAGATGTAATTATCTGTGACGGTTTTACCGGAAACGTGATATTAAAAATGGCCGAATCTTTCTATGGAATATTATCATCCAGAAATGTATCTGACCCATTTGTAGAGCTTTTTGATTATACCAATGTTGGAGGAAGTCCCATATTGGGAGTTAATGGAAATGCAATCATAGCACATGGTGTCTCGGGACCATTTGCAATTAAAAATATGATTATGCAGGCCATTAAGCTTACAGAAGCTGATATATCTACCAAAATCAAAAACGCATATTGCTAATTTTACCTTCAATTTTATTTAATGAATAAGATTCGAGCTGCTATAACCGGTGTAGGTGGGCATGTTCCTGACTATATCCTTACCAATCAGGAATTGGAAAAAATGGTTGAAACCAGTGATGATTGGATTACCACAAGAACAGGTATAAAAGAACGTCGCATTTTAAAAGGAGAAGGCAAAGGCACATCTCATATGGCAGAAATAGCCGTAAATGAGCTCCTAAAGAAGACCAATACCTCTCCGGAAGAAGTAGACCTGTTGATTTGCTGTACTACTACTCCGGATTTTGTTTTTCCTGCTACCGGTAACCTGATCTGTGACATGTGCGGATTAAAGAATGCCTTTAGTTATGATTTACAAGCCGCATGTTCAGGATTTATTTTTGGACTTACCACAGGTTCCCAGTTTATAGAAACAGGGAAATATAAGAAAGTAATTATAGTAGGCGCCGATAAAATGTCCTCTATAATCAATTATACCGACCGAACTACTTGTATAATTTTTGGGGATGGCGCGGGAGCAGTAATGCTTGAACCCGATACAGAAGGTAATGGAATTATAGACAGCATCCTGAAAACGGATGGTTCCGGTGCTCAATTCCTTTGCCAGAAAGCAGGCGGAAGCCGTAAGCCACCTTCCATAGAAACCATTGAAAATAAAGAGCATTATGCTTACCAGGAAGGTGCTACCGTTTTCAAGTTTGCCGTTAGCAATATGGCACAGGTTTCTGCCGAAATTATGGCTAAAAATAATTTAACAAGCGATGACATTGCATATCTTGCCCCTCACCAGGCAAATAAGCGTATTATCGATGCTACCGCAGAAAGAATGGGCATAGCGGAAAACAAGGTTTTGTTTAACATCCATAAATACGGCAACACCACCAGTGGAACGATACCCTTGCTTTTATGGGACTATGAAAATAAATTTAGAAAAGGAGATAATATAATTATGTCGGCCTTTGGTGGAGGATTCACCTGGGGCGCCATTTATTTAAAATGGGCATACAATCCTGCATAAATACGTGAAAGTATTTGTTATTTTCAGGATTAGGATATTATTTTGGACATTAAATAAAATATTAAGCCTTTTACATAAAATTTTTTGATACATACACCCTTGGTATATGTAGTCTAAAACCGAAAGATATGAAAGCTAAAGAAATTCAGGATTTAATTGATTTTATAGCCAAATCAGGGCTTGCAGAGGTTAATATTGAAACAGAACAATTTAAAATAGCAGTTAAAAAGTACACAGAAGCTCCGGCTCTACAGGCAGCCTCTGCTCCGGTATATACCCCGGCACCAACTGCTCCTTCTGCGCCTCAACCTGCTTCAGCTCCTGCCAAAACAGAAGAACCTACAAAATCTTCTTCTGAAGGCCAGGGAAATCTTATCACAATTAAGTCCCCTATGATTGGTACATTCTACCGTTCATCCTCACCTGACACTCCTGCTTTTATTAATGTAGGAGATGAGATCAAGCCGGGTCAGGCAGTTTGTATCATAGAAGCAATGAAGCTTTTTAATGAAATCGAGTCTGAAATTTCAGGTAAGATTGTAAAAATTCTTGTGGAGAATGCCTCTCCGGTAGAATACGACCAGCCACTTTTCCTTGTGGAACCTTAAAAACGAATGCTGCTTTTGCAGCATTTTGGCTTTATAACCTTATCTTATCTCTATGTTCAAGAAAATACTTATAGCCAACCGGGGCGAAATCGCCTTAAGGGTTATCAGGGCTTGTAAAGAATTAAATATAAAAACAGTAGCAGTCTATTCTACTGCTGATAAAGACAGTATACATCTGAAATATGCCGATGAGGCGGTTTGTATAGGAGCCGCCC
Source organism: Cytophagaceae bacterium (assembly GCA_046313675.1). Lineage (GTDB taxonomy): Bacteria > Bacteroidota > Bacteroidia > Cytophagales > Cytophagaceae > JBKBXU01. The sequence continues at coordinate 11,704 of JBKBXU010000083.1, read as the reverse complement.
CAAGTAACAAATCATACTTAAGCATACCAAATATTATTGCCGCAGCTGAAATAACCAATGCGGATGCTATACATCCTGGATACGGTTTTTTATCTGAAAACGCAGATTTTTCAAGAATTTGCAGGGATTATGGAATAAAATTTATTGGTGCCAGCCCTGAAATGATTGGCTCCATGGGAGATAAATCCTCTGCAAAAGCAACCATGAAAAAAGCCGGCGTACCTACAATCCCCGGTTCTGAAGGTTTATTGAGCTCTGTGCAGGAAGGCTTGAAAATTGCCAACAAAATTAAGTACCCCGTAATTCTGAAAGCAACTGCCGGTGGTGGTGGACGTGGTATGAGAATTGTGAAAAATGATTCTGAATTTGAAAAAGCCTGGAATGACGCCAAAACAGAAGCTGGTGCTGCTTTTGGCAACGATGGCCTATACCTGGAAAAATTTGTAGAAGAACCTCGTCACGTAGAAATTCAAATACTAGGAGATAAATTTGGTAAGGCAATTCACTTATCTGAAAGAGATTGTTCTGTACAAAGAAGGCATCAGAAACTTGTAGAAGAAACCCCCTCTCCTATTATAACGGATAAATTAAGAGCTAAAATGGGTGAAGCTGCCGTAAAAGGAGCGAAAGCCATTAAGTATGAAGGTGCCGGAACCATTGAATTCCTGGTAGATAAGCATGGCGACTTCTACTTTATGGAAATGAACACCCGTATTCAGGTTGAACACCCAATTACTGAAGAAGTAACAGGAGTAGATCTGATCAAGGAACAAATAAAGGTAGCTGCAGGACAGCCACTGAATTATAAAAACTTTATTCCTACCAGATACGCTATTGAGTGCAGGATTAACGCCGAAGACCCAACCAACGGGTTCAGACCTTCACCTGGAAAGATTACCAATTTCAATATTCCTGGTGGCTTTGGTGTAAGAGTAGATACGCATTGCTATGCGGGTTATACAATTCCTCCCAATTACGACTCTATGGTGGCCAAAATTATTGTAAGTGCACCAACTCGTGAAGAAGGATTATGCAGAATGAAAAGAGCCTTGGAAGAATTTGTAATTGAAGGCGTAAAAACAACCATACCTTTTCATATCAAATTAATGGATGATCCGATTTTCAAGTCCGGAAACTTTACTACTTCATTTCTTGAAACCTTCGATTTTTCAAAAATCAAGTAAAAATACCTTAAGTAAACAAAAAAGGCTGAAAATATTTTCAGCCTTTTTTGTTTACCTTTACATTTCTTGCGTAATTAAAGAAGAATAGCCTTAGATCCTGCACTTGATGAAAAAAATAATTTTCTTTATTTTAGCATTTACTTCAACTACGTTTTATTCATTTTCTCAGGAAAATTCCACCAAGCTACCCACCCGGTTTCTGGAAATAGGCTACAGCGCAAACTCCTACAGAGGTGACCTTAACCCAAACTTCCACCAATGGACTTCTGCATTTCACCTTGGGTTAAAGCTAAATTACAAAGAAAGATTAAACGGTCATGTCAATTTTATGGCCGGCAGTGTGGTTGGTCAAAACCATGATTTTTCCTTTACGGATTCAAGGGATCCAAGGCCGGTAAATTACTTCAGGACAAGCATCTTATCATTAAATTATGATTTGCAATTTCATATTATCAAAACTCCCAGATTTATGCTCTACTTAAGTCAGGGAATAGGCGCTTTCCGATTTATCCCCAGGAATGAGGAAGGCGAAGACTTGTCTTTAAAAACCAATACACGGGCCAGAAATGAAGAATATGCAAACATCGCTTTGTTCTTTCCAAGCAACATTGGCGCTATTTACCTGTTTCCTAATCATTTTGGAGCAGGATTTCAAATAGGTTTCATGAATCCAACCACAGATTACATAGATAATCTTTCCCAGTTGAGCAACAACCAGAGAAAAGATAATGTAATGATGGCTAAATTTCTTTTCCTTATTCCATTAACTTATGACCATTGAGTTATTTAATTCTTCGGGATTCTGGCTGGAAGTAATCGGATGGGTGGGTGCCATAGAGATATTAATAGCTTATGGTTTAATTTCTGCCAATAAAGTTGACGGCACCTCAGTTAAATACCAAATGCTAAATTTAACAGGATCCCTGTTACTTATTATATATTCCATTTATAAGCAAGCCTACCCTTCGTCTTTTATAAATTTAGTGTGGGCCTTCATTGCTATATTCGCCCTATACAGTTACTGGAAAGGCCGCAGTTCCAACTAATCTATCCTTCAATTTTTGTCACCAGTTCATTATACCACTCCTGTCCGTATTTACGCAACAAAGCATCTTTCAAAAACTTATAAATAGGGACACCTTTTTCTTTTCCGTGCCTGCATGCGGGATTACAGATATGCCAGCGATCGTAATTTAATGCCTCGTAGTGTTCATGTTTTGAAATGCGTATAGGATATAAATGACAGGATATGGGCTTTTTAAACTTAATTTTACCATCAAGATAAGCCTGCTCAATACCACACTTTAAAATTCCCTTATCGTCATATATAGCATAAGCACATTCTTTGCCATTGATAGTTGGTGTCGTAAGCTCTCCCAAGTCATCGGTTACATATAGTCCTTGTTCATCAATTGCCTTAATTCCTTCAGGCATCAGATAAGGTTTGACTTTTGAATAAACGTTTTCAAGCATCTCCAGTTCAGACTCTTCCAGGGGTGCACCGGCATCTCCTTCAATACAACAAGCCCCTTTACATTTATTCAGATCACAAAGAAAAAAATGATCTGCTATATCATCACTAATTATGGAATTATTAACTACTATCACTTTTACGGATTTTTTATATTAAGATTAATGTTCTTTTATTAACAAATTTAATATATTTCCAATTCCGAATTTCTTAAATTGCATAATAATAAAGAATAAAGCTCCTGAATGGATTACTTAAATTCTCTCAATGAAAGCCAGCGAGAAGCTGTTTTAAATACCGACGGGCCAACCATGATTATTGCAGGTGCAGGCTCCGGTAAAACCAGGGTTCTTACTTACAGAATTGCGCACCTTCTGGAAAAGGGTGTAGATCCTTTTAATATTCTATCTCTAACCTTTACCAATAAGGCTGCAAGAGAAATGCGTCAAAGGATAGAAAGCGTAGTGGGTACAGATGCCAGAAATCTATGGATGGGAACATTCCACTCTGTATTTGCAAGAATTTTACGTTCTGAAGCTGATAAAATTGGTTTTACCTCAAATTTCACCATTTACGACACAGAAGATTCCAAATCTCTGATAAAGCAGATTGTAAAAGAGCAATACCTGGATGATAAAGTTTATAAGCCAAATGTGGTACTGAACCGGATATCGGGTGCTAAAAACAAGCTAATTTCCGCCCGGGATTATTTAAACAATCCAATTATTCAGGCTGACGATGCAAGTGCAACGCGTCCTGAAATCGGACGTATCTATAAAATATACCAGGAACGTTGCTTTAAAGCCGGTGCAATGGATTTTGATGATCTATTATTTAACACAAATGTGCTTTTTAAAGATCATATTGATGTTTTGAACAAATACCAAAATCGCTTTAAATATGTAATGGTGGATGAGTTTCAGGATACGAATTTCTCCCAATATTTAATTACCAGAAAATTATCAGCACAGAATCGCAACATCTGCATAGTAGGTGACGATGCACAAAGCATTTATGCCTTCCGGGGAGCAGACATTCAGAATATCCTTAATTTTGAGAAAGACTACCCTGAACTGAAGGTTTATAAACTTGAGCAAAATTACCGCTCAACTAAGACCATAGTAAGTGCGGCCAATTGTGTTATAAATAAAAATAAAGCTCAACTTCCTAAAAATGTATGGACATCCAATGAAGACGGCAATCTTATCGACGTTTTAAAGGCAGGTTCAGACAATGAAGAAGGTTATTTGGTAGCCAATTCAATTTTTGAGGAGAAAATGCATAATCATTTGCGCAACAGCGATTTTGCAATTTTATATAGAACAAATTCCCAATCAAGATCTATTGAAGAAGCCTTAAGAAGAAAGAATATCAAATACCGAATTGTGGGAGGAGTTTCTTTTTATCAAAGAAAAGAAATTAAAGACATCCTGGCCTATCTTCGCTTCTCCATTAACAGCAATGATGAACAATCGCTTCGCCGCATTATCAACTACCCTAAAAGGGGAATTGGAGAAACAAGCGTTTCCAAACTTTTGGTAGCAGCAGAAGAACATGGTGCCACCCTATGGGAAGTCATCTCCAATATACAATCCTTCATGACCGGCCGTACAGCTACAGCCATTGAAGGTTTCGTCAATCAAATTAAAAGTTTCAAACTATTGATTGAAAAAAAAGACGCATTTGAAGCTACAAGTTTGATTGCACAGGAATCCGGTTTGCTAAAAGAATTGTACGATGATAAAACCGTGGAGGGGCTCAACCGATATGAAAACGTTCAGGAATTGCTGAATGGTATCAAAGAATTTGTTGACCAGCCTGACAGGGAGGATAAAAAACTTGGGGCATTTCTACAGGAAATTTCCCTTCTGACCGATGCTGACAATGAAGGCGATGATGACGATGAGAAGATTACCTTAATGACAATACACTCTAGCAAAGGGTTGGAATTCAGAAATGTATATATTGTAGGTATAGAAGAAGACCTTTTCCCGTCACAGATGATGTTGAGCAGTCGTGCAGACCTTGAGGAAGAAAGAAGGTTGTTTTATGTGGCTATTACCAGAGCAGAAAAACAATTAACTTTGAGTTATGCCACAACAAGATATAGGTTTGGGCGGTTAAAGCCTTGTGAGCCATCCAGATTTTTAACGGAATTTGATCCGCAGTATCTGAGGATGTCAAGAAAATTTGTAACAAAAGAAGCTGAAAAGGAAATTCCAACAACAAAATTCGTACCTTCACCAATTAAAACCAGGCCAAAGGTACAATACATTCCGTCACCTGACTTTAAACCAAGTGATACGTCGAAATTGAAAACCGGAATGAAAGTGGAACATCCAAAATTTGGCTTTGGAATAGTAAAAAATATGGATATTTCAGGCACTGATCGAAAAGCCTTGATCGAATTTGAGAACCATGGTGAAAAAACATTAATTTTAAGTTTTGCAAAACTTAAAATTCATACATTACTTTAATATATAATTTTTAATTCCCCGCTTATGGAAACTACGGCAGAACAAAATCAGGATATTATTTTAAAAGAATATGGTAGAAATATTCAGAACATCGTAAAATTTATCCTTGCGATTGAAGACCGTGAAAAGCGCAGCAAATATGCCCGCACACTCATCGAATTAATGAAACAGATAAATCCTGTAATGCGTGATGCACAGGATAGCTATCAAAAACTTTGGGATCACCTTTACATCATGTCAGAATTTAAACTTGATGTGGAATCCCCTTTCCCTATGCCTGAAGTGGCTGTTTTAGGAAAAAAACCCATGAAGGTGGATTACAATACGCATCAGCTTTACTATAAGCATTATGGAAAAAACATTGAATTGCTTATAGGAAAAGCGATAGAAATGGAAAATCCTGAAGATAAGGAAGCTGCTATTGTTTACATTGCACGCCTTATGAAGAGATTTTATGCTTCATGGAACAAGGATAATATAGAAGATGAGCTTATACTCGAGCATCTTAGGAAAATGTCTAAGAACCAATTAAGCATAGATCTTGAGAAGGTAAAATCCGGAAATCTTTTTGATATAAATATCAGAGACAGAGAACCAAAAGAAAACAGGGAAAGAGAGAGAGAACGCGATACCAGAAGCACCGGAGGACACAGAAAAACCAATAGAAGACAAGGAGATAACAAAAGAAGAAACAACAACTAATGGATGCTTTTGAAATAACCGGCGGAAAAAGTCTGAAGGGAGAAATACATCCTCAGGGTGCAAAGAACGAAGCTTTACAAATTTTATGCGCTGTTCTGCTTACCGCCGAACCTATAGTTATAAAAAATATTCCCGACATTATTGATGTCAATAAACTAATCGACCTGTTACGTGATTTCGGAGTTGATATTGAAAAAATTGAAACAGGAACCTACCGTTTCCAGGCAAAAAATGTTAATGTCGATTTTATAGAGACTGAAACATTTAAAAAGAAAGCCGCCTCCCTACGCGGCTCTATAATGATTTTAGGCCCTCTTTTAGCACGTTTTGGAAGAGCCAAAATGCCAAAGCCGGGAGGTGACAAAATTGGTAGAAGAAGGCTGGATACACACTTTATAGGCCTGCAAAAACTTGGTGCTAAATTTAACTACGATTCAAAAGACGCTTTTTATCATATAGACGCTTCCAATCTTCAGGGCTGCTACATGTTGCTTGAAGAAGCATCAGTTACAGGAACTGCCAACGTAGTAATGGCAGCAGTGCTTGCCAAAGGAAAGACAACAATATACAATGCAGCCTGTGAGCCTTACCTGCAACAATTGTGCAGCATGCTCAATCGTATGGGTGCCAAAATTTCCGGTATAAGATCCAATTTACTTTATATTGAAGGCGTAAGTTCGCTGGGTGCAACTGAGCATACCATTCTGCCTGATATGATTGAAATTGGTAGTTTTATTGGTCTGGCAGCCATGACAGCCTCTGATATTACGATTAAAAATTGCCGCATAGATCAACTGGGACTTATCCCTGGTGTTTTTCAGCGCTTAGGCATACAGATTGAATTTAAAGGGGATGACATACACATCCCTGCTCAGGATCACTATGAAATAGATACGTTTATAGATGGATCCATACTAACCGTTGCAGATGCCATCTGGCCCGGTTTTACACCCGATCTGATGAGTATAGTACTTGTAGTTGCCACGCAGGCAAAAGGCTCTGTACTAATCCACCAGAAGATGTTTGAAAGCCGCCTGTTTTTTGTAGATAAATTGATCGATATGGGAGCTCAAATCATTTTATGTGATCCACACAGGGCTACTGTAATAGGTTTAAATAAAAAATATCAATTGCGAGGCATACAGATGACCTCACCTGACATTCGCGCAGGTGTAGCATTATTAATTGCGGCCATGTCTGCCGAAGGTACCAGTGTCATCCATAATATAAATCAGATAGACAGAGGTTATCAGCATATTGATACAAGACTAAATGCGCTTGGTGCAGAAATAAAGAGGGTGGATTCAAACTAAGAATCTACCCAACCTTCACTTATACTCAACAATGAAATTATTTTTCTTAAGCACCCTCCTCTTTTTTTGCAGCCCCTTGAACGTTCAGACACAGATCCCTGAAGTCATCTTCAGAAAGTGGCATCATTCCTTTGAAGAAGACCGAAAACAAATCAGGCACTATCGACCAGAAGAGTATGATTTTCCTTTATCACGTTCCAGAGAAGCCATAGAGTTTAAGAAAGATGGCACTTACATTGAATATAGGACTGGCCCGGACGACCGGCATATACAGCATGAAGGAGAATGGAAGGCCGGCCACTGCGGAGAAATAAAGATTAAACTAAAAAAGCCTAAACAGGAATTTTCGCTTATGCTTGTTTCGGCAAGTGATACTCTGTTGAAATTAAGGCCTATTGAAAAGAAAAAATAAAAAAAGGGACAGAGCGTCCCTTTTTTTATACTCGTACTTATTTAAACCTAAACATAATTGCTCAACATAACCGGCATAACCAGCATAAGAATATCTTCATTCTTATCTTTCTTAGCCGGGGTAATCAAACCAGCCTTATTTGGCTGCGACATGTGAATGTCAATATTTTCAGCATCAAGATTATTTAAAATCTCTATAAGAAACTTAGCATTAAATCCGATTTCCATATCCTCACCTTCATAGTCACATGATAAACGCTCATTTGCTTCGTTAGAAAAATCAAGGTCTTCAGCAGAAATTTGTAATTCACTACCGGCAATCCGTAATCTTACCTGATGGGTAGTTTTATTGGCATAAATACTGATCCTTCTCAATGCGTTTAACAATTCTACCCTGCTTATGGTAAGTTTATTATTATTATTTACAGGTATTGCGTTTTCATAATCAGGGAATCTTTCATCAATAAGCCTGCAGATCATTCTGGTATTTGCAAAACTGAAAAATGCATTTGAGGCATTAAATTCCATTTTTACAAGGGTATTATCAGAAGGTAGGGAGGCTTTTAAAAGATTAAGTGCTTTTTTAGGGATGATCATTGAGTTGCTCGTTTCAGAAGCAACATCTACCCTTCTATATCTTATCAACCTATGGCCATCGGTTGCAACAAAAGTTGCGTTTGTTTCATTTAAACTAATAAAAACACCAGACATGGCAGGCTTTAATTCATCGTTACTGGCAGCAAAAATGGTACTGGCAATAGCTCTTTCAAGTACATCAGAAGGCATTTCCAGGTTATATCCATTTTTCACAGCAGGTACCCTTGGAAAATCTGTTGCATTTTCACCTGACAATTTATAACGGCCATTATCAGAACTTATCTCAACACTATAAGTTTCAGGGTCAATGGTAAAAGTTACAGGCTGGTCAGGAAGGTTTTTTAAGGTTTCAAGAAGAATCCTTGCCGGAACGGCTACATTGCCTTGCTCCTTGGTATCAATTTTGATTTCAGTGATCATGGAAGTCTGCAAATCAGATGCATACACAACCAATTTACTGTCAACGATCTCAAAAAGAAAGTTTTCCAAAATTGGTACCACGGGGTTTGTGGTTATTACACCATTAATAGCGGTTAAATGCTTTAATAATGATGATGAAGAAACAACGAATTTCATAGGTAAATTCTTAGGAATTGTTCAGTAAAAAATACTTCGGTAAAGGTATGAAAGAAATTAAAAAATACCTATCCGATTATATGATTTTTAGGAAGACTCCTCCTGTATTTATCCACAGATGTTAATTAGTCCTTGCTTTGAATGAAGAACGTCGTTGAAGCAGTCGTTTTACAAGCTCATCTTTTACAATGACCGGCTCATCGCTTTTCCCAATAAGGGCATACCAATACTTCTCATCTTTTTTCTGATATATGATCAGGTCATTGGTCAAACCTTCATTTATATCCACCACGCTAATTACCGCAAACGGTTTAGAAGCAAAGAGGCTTTTCACGGAGTCTGCATTTTCAAAATAGCCGGATACATTTACAAACTGATATTGATTCAAGTAATCAACAAGTGCCATGGTATCCACGGCGGCAACGCCTTCAACTTCGAAAGTCCCTTTGGCAAACTTAATCTTAAAATCGTCAGAAGGAGTAGCGGGGTAGCTTACACTTATACTCTGTAAAGACCGATTGTCACTGGCAAAAATCCCCCTATGACGCCAATCCAGCTCGTTAAGGTCAAACACGTTGGTAATATTGCCTGTAAAGCCCGGCACAAAAGTTATAAAGGGAACATCCGTTCCTTCAACAAGAAAGTACGCACTGTTTTGATCATTTTCATTAGCTAAAATTCGAGCTTCAAATGTATTGGGACCTTCTTTAATAGAAACCTTAAAACCATTCTGCAATATATTTTGAATAACATTCTTCCTGTTCTCTTCTGCTACAGGCCTTCTTATTTCAGATTTGCTAAAGCCTAAAAACATCAAATCAATCAGTTGCTCCCTTACAGGAAACCGATTGTTAAGTACCCAAAACTCTTCTTTTTTCTTCAATACATTCTTTTTACCCCTTTTTTCGTAAGCAACTTCATGTACTGCAGTATAATCAGAAATATTGAAAGTAATATTTCCTTCAAACGAAGCTACTCTGTTCTTTTCCTGCAATGCAAACCAGGCTGCAATGGAAAGAACTACGACAATGGCTGATAATATTTTAATTCTGTTAGTTAGAATCATGATTTAAAATTCTCATATTTTCTCTTTCTGTACATATGCCTGATTATGCCAAATAAAATAATCAGTACCACAGGAACAAGAAGGTTAATTACCTGCCACATAAGGCGCTCTTCCTGAAGCTTGATTTTATCAAGCGGACGCATGATAACTTCTTTGGCTTTTACATTAATAATCCCATTCTCATCCAGGAGGTAATCTATGGCATTTACCACCAATTCTTTATTGGCGAATGTTTGCCTGGAATACATATCATAACCAAGAGGCAGTGCTTCATTCTGCTTTGGATCGAAATCATTTCTAATCAGATCACCATCAGAACATACAATTATTTTAGAAGCAGCATTGCGTTCAACAACGGCCTTTCCCGGAATTGGGGCAGGGCGGTTTTTATATAAGGATGTAAATTCACCTTCCAATAAATACATAACAGGCAAGGAACCTCCGGTATATTCCTTTGGATCTACATTAGCCCGCATTTCATTCAGCGAAAGCCTGGCTGGGCCGGTAATTACCTTGGTATACTTCGAAGTGTACACAAGAGGTGTCTTGCGAATACCTTCAGCCTTAACCGTATCAATGGTACCTAAAAACTTAGCATAAACGGCATCCATATTTTTCACAATGGGATGTTTACCAAACGTATTAAGCAAAGGAAAGAACTTCCAGTTCACCATTTCAATATTAGGTTTATCACCCATCATGCCTACATTTACGGGAACAAAGCCTGAATTAAGATCCTTAATAAGGTCGTTATTAAGCCTGGTACCATACCTGAATAACAGGTCATCAAGATTGGTTTCATAAGGGAACGCAAGACCACCGTCATCATCAAGGCTATCCAGGTCAACGTTAAGTGTGTTGATAAAAAATAAGGCTTTCCCTCCATTTACGATGTACTGGTCAATCAGGAACTTTTTCTCCTCAGAGTAAGCTTGCTGCGGTCCTGCAATTACAATGGCATCGTAATTATTAAGGTCACGGGTTTCATTTAGGTTAATCCTGTAAACATTATAATAGCGTTGCAGCGTACCTTTCAGATCCGAAACTTCCGCTTCATTAAGTTCACCCTGCCCATCGATAAAGGCAATGGATTTCTTTCGGTCAAGCGTTAGTTGCCGGATACCTGAAATCAACTCAAACTCCACTCCTTCTACAGATTGATTCAGTATATCCTGAGGTTGAAGCGTTTTGTTCCCTTTAAGAAGCATTACAGGAACTTCCTTGTTTTTATAAGTAATCATTGCCCCGGGGAAAATCAGCTTTTCCACCTTCTTGTCCCCTTCTTTGGCAAACAAATTGGTAGGCTGTATCCCTTTCTGTGCCAACTGATAATAGAAACGATTTCTGACTTTCTCATCAGACTCTGCGCTGGGATTAACAAACCTGTACTGAACCTTGTCCCCGGCATAAATACGAAACTCTTCCAGGGTTTCTTTTATTGATCTTTGAAGTCGTTCAAAACCTGCAGGAAACTCACCTTCAAGGTATACTTCCACATAAACAACGTCGTCAAGATTCTTCAGAATGTCAATAGAAGTATCTGAAATAGTGTATCGTTTATCTTCGGTAAGGTCAACCCGGAAGAAATACTGAGAAGCGATAACATTGATCAACACAAGGATGATGGCGATCAAGAAAAACTCAACAAGCTGATTCCATTTATTTGTTACCATTTTCTGCTCCCCAAAATTAGTTTAGTTGATAGCAACATAAGGAATATTACACTCAGGAAATAAATCACATTTCTGGAATCTATAAGCCCTTTGCTTAGTGCCTGATAATGGTAAGAAATCCCAAGTTTATCTATAAAAGAAGAATATGTACCCCATACATTTATGGTAGCCAGTGATTCAAATCCTGAATAGAAAATAAAACAAAACAAAACGGCTATAATGAATGAAACGATT
>JBKBXU010000082.1:0-15201 GCA_046313675.1 Cytophagaceae bacterium | reverse complement strand
GTCGACTTACCTGATGAAATGAAGCAAATAAGAATTGTATGTGATTTTTGATTAACCACCTTGACTTACAAATAAACAGCCTTCTTTTGAAGCCCAATATTCGGGAGCTTATTTTTAAAACTCCAAAACTATTTCGAAAAGCAGAGACGAGGGATTCCCCAAATCTCTCCATCCATTGCTCTGTAATATTTTTTACTATATCAAGGGAGATAAAGTCTTCTATTTCTTAGAACTCTTACAATTATACCATCTTTTAGAAAAAGATCATATTCGCAGTTTCTAACTAAAATATCCACAATTAATTCATTTTATAATTCCTTATCCATTCTAATGCTTTCTCTTGATTAGTAAATATTTCCGTTGGTACAGTTGGTTTATTAATTGTGATGAAAGCTTTAACAATAAACTTTTGAAAATGATTTTTTATAAGTACGGCTGTATGGCTAACATATTTGCAACCTTCTTGTGAGGACCAAAAATCCCTTGCTTCTTTATGAATTCCTTTCCCTTTCCTAATATCAACAAAAGAAGGTCGAAATACTTCACCAAAATATTTAATTCTGTTTCTGGTAATTTCTTTCGCTATTCCCGGTGTGATGTATAAATTATCCTTATAGATATTATACAACACCCCGTCCCGAAGAAAAAGGGAATATTTATTTGTTTCAATAAACAGTTCTTCCAATTCTTTCATAACAATTAATTGATGTTCTTAAATTGCTGCAGCCAGGAAATAGCCTGATTTTTATCAGTAAATATCTTTGCAGGCACCAATGGTTTATTTATACTTAAATATGCATTAGCTAATAATTTTTGGATTGCATTATTTATTAAAATTGCTCCTCCACTAACATACGTTAAACCTTCCCCCTCACTTAAATGACTTCTAGCCTCTTTTGCAATTGTTTTTAATTTTCTTGCATCAACAAAAACCGGTCTTGAAATCCCCTCAGAAACCTTGTATTTATCAATACTCATTTGCTTGGCTACTTCTAAAGTTACAATTAACCCTTCCTTGTAAATATTATAAACTATTCCATCCATCAGATATAATTCATACCAGGAATTATCTATATAATTCAACCGTTCCATCATAAGCATCTAACTTTCAAATATAAAAATAAAAAAATCCTAGACTAAGATGAAATTCTTACGTATAAAATAGAATCTTTTAAATATTTTTTTAACCACAAAATAACCATACTATGATCAAAAAAGCTAACAAAAACACCTTTATCGAAAACGTAAATGAAATTATAAGTATTGCCAGAGAAAAAGGTATTGTACACCTTTATACAGAAGATGAATACCTGGATGGGAATATAATTACGATTGATGGACAAAAAAGAATTAATTTTGGATCTTGCAGCTATCTGGGACTAGAACTAGATAAAAGATTAAAAGATGGCGCAATAAAAGCTGTTGAACAATTCGGCACCCAATTTTCCTCTTCCAGAACCTATGTTTCCTGCACCTTATACAAAGAGCTTGAAAATTTAATACAGCAGATTTTTAAATTCCCGGCAATTTTATCTCCAAATACCTCCATGGGACATCTCGCTGTTATACCAATCCTGGTTGAAGAAGGTGATGCTGTAATCCTTGATCATCAGGCTCATTATTCTATGCAAGAAGTTGCTTTTAACCTTCAGGTAAAAGGTATAACCGTGACAAAAGTCCGTCATAACAGATTGGATGAGCTCCAAACAAAGATTAATGATCTGGAAAATAGTCATAACAAAATATGGTATTTCGTAGACGGTGTATATTCCATGTATGGAGATTTGGCACCATTACCGGAACTCATTCGACTAATGGAAAAAAACAAAAAATTACACCTCTATGTAGATGATGCCCATGGAATGAGCTGGGTAGGGGAAAATGGGTCTGGAAGTACTTTAGCCCAAATCCCTCTCCATTCCAAAATGATTCTTTCCACTTCTTTAGCTAAGGGCTTTGGCTCAGCAGGAGGAATATTTATTTTCCCTAATGAGGAATTGTACTGGAAAGTTAAAAATTGGGGCGGTGCACTTACTCACTCAGGGCCTCAACAACCAGCTGTGTTAGGAGCTTCCATTGCCTCTGCAAAAATCCATTTATCCGATGAAATTTATGACCTGCAAGCGGATCTGGCCGACAAGATTCTTTACTGCAACAAAGTTCTGACAGATTACAATATACCTCTGATCGGAGACTCCATCTCTCCAATATTTTTTGTAGGCCTTGGATTGCAGAAAACAGGATATAACATGGTTCACCGATTAGCCAAAGAAGGCTTACATGTGAATCTGGGAATATACCCTGCCGTACCGGAACAATGTACCGGCATACGATTTACCATAACAAGGCATCATACTCATGAGGACATAGATAAGCTTGGTGCAGCAATTGCCAAGCATCTGCCGTTAGCCTTACAGGAAGAAGAACGAACAATGAAAGACATCTACAGAGCATTCAGATCGGTAAAGAAATTTGATCTGAATCCTGTAGAAATGAATCAGGAAAACAACCCAAGCCAATTTAAACTTCAACATGAAACGACCATCAAAAACATTCCGCAAAAACTTTGGAATGACCTCATGGCTGATGAAGGATATTTTGATTGGAATGGCATGAATTTCCTTGAAAAAGCTTTCTCAGGAAATAAAGGTGCTGAAAACAACTGGGATTTCCACTACCTGATCATAAGAGATAAATTTAATACCCCTGTATTATCTACTTTCCTTACAGTAGCACTAACCAAAGATGACATGCTTGCTCCGGAACATGTATCCAGGCAAATTGAGGAATCACGGATAAATGACCCTTATTACTTAACGTCCAAAACCTTAATGATGGGATCATTAACAAGCAGCGGTAAACATCTTTATATAGACAGAACTCATTCTGAATGGAAACAAGCTATGGTGTACCTAATGGATACCATATGGAACCTGCAGGAAAAACTGGGAATCCCTAATGTGCTCCTGAGAGACTTTGAAGAACAGGATCATGAAATACGAGACCTGATGATGGATCAGGGTTTTGTCAAATTCAATATGCCTGACAACTTGGTATTCTATAATGAAAACCTGAAAGATAAAGAGGACTACATCAAATGGCTGAGTGCTTCCAAAAGATATCGTCTAAAGCAAAATGTTCTGAAGTATGAACAGTATTTCAAAATAGAAAACATCAAAGATCCTTCGGAAGAACTTATAGAAAAATGGTATGAACTTTATAATAACGTAAGGGAAAAGAATTTGGAAATCAACAGCTTTAAACTCCCCTATAAATTATTTAAAGAAATGGCTTATTCTCCCGACTGGGAATGCATGCAATTCACTATAATAGGAGAAAAAAAGCCGGCAGCCATTACTTTCAATTACAAAAACGCCAATTATTCACCTGTGATGGGAGGAATGGATTACGAGTACCTGGAAAACTTTAAAGTATATAAACAGATACTTTTCCAATCAATAGTAAAAGGAATTGAGCACGGTTGTCCAAAAGTATTTATGGGATATACTGCTTCACTTGAAAAGCTCAAACTGGCAGTTAAAGTAGAGCCTGTAGTTGCATACGTACAAATGAAAGACAACTTCAATGTCTCATTACTGAGTATGATGCCAAATACAGCAAAATCAACTGTCAGGTAACAAAAAAGGGGATGAAATTCATCCCCTTTTTCTTTTTATTATTTACTTATGACTACTTAATTTTAAGAAGAAATATATTACTACGCTGATTAGGCCCTTCAATTTTATTAATTTCCAAGACCTTTTCAAGCTGCTCCCCATCTTTAGCAAGTACTGTAACTTTAGAATGATCTGAAATTCCAAGGTTATTAATCGAAAAATCTACAAACAAATTAGAAATATTTCTTCCATTTAATTCAGAAGCCGTATACCCCAAAACCTCTACAAGCTGATTGCTGGAATGCTGAATTTTCCCGGTCTCATCTATCAATAATATACTCTCTTTGGAAGACTCAAGCACAGAATTTAAAAAATGCAAAGGCACTACATTGGCCTCTAACTCCTCATTCAATAAATTTATACTGGTAGCGAGATATGTAAATAAATCTTCCTCCTCGCCAATATCCATTCGTCCGGAAAAATCAAACTGCGCCATGGAGAGAACAACATTGTTGAATTCATCGAATTTCTTCATGTATCGCTCTTCCCGAATAATAAGGCTTAAAAATTGACGTAAGCCTTCTAATTTTTCAGTTTCAGCATTGCAATTCTTCTTCTCTTCGATTATTCTGATAACTTCCTCGTGCAAAAACTGAAGGTGAGCTGTTTGAATTTCCATAGCCATTTATTTATGTTAAATTAACAATTATTAAAGGTAAATAATTTCGATGAAACTTAATAAATATAAGTCAAAAAATATTTACAAATACCTCCTGATACATTAAAAGGCTGATTTTTAATGCAAACTTATCACATAACCAAACCTCAGTTGAACATATTTTTGATAAAGGGGGAAAAGATTTATTTTTAAACTACACAGCCCATTCATCAACCTGTCAAACCACGACAAACCTGCAACTTCCTTCAAAAAACAATAATACCGTTTAAACATTTCATAGTCATTGGTAAAGAGACATAGCCGAAGATTAAACCTTAGAAATTGGGCAAGGGCTGTATTCTCTTCTTTTGATTTATTCAACCAGTATGCCTTCTGACAAATTTTATAAGTAGATTTATTTTTACTGATCAATGCTGTCCTCCCATGTGAGCCCTGAACAATACGTCGCCTGGTAAGAACCTCATCCAAGTATCCGAATTTATACCTTCGCGAAAGTCTGAGACATATATCAAAGTCCTCATAGGACAAGGTTTCATCGTACCCTCCAACCTCCCTCAAAGAGGCTATCCTGAACATAAGTGTCGGTGTACATATAAACGAATTCCGCTTAATAATATTTGCATATACATCCCCGGAAGGCACAATATCAGAACCAAGGTAATGGTTTTTAAGCTCCTCCCCGTTCTCGTTTATGTATATGGCATTGGTAAATACTGCTGCATAATCCGAAGGATTCCGGTCAAAAAAAGACACCTGTTTCTCTATTCTTTCCGGGTGCATAACATCATCCGTAGCAAAATCTATAATATACTCCCCCTTTGCCTGCCGAAGTGCGCGATTAAACGAAGTACAATTACCTGAATTCTCACTATTAAAAAGGCAGACAATGTCAGGATGAGCTACAATGTATTCCTTTAAAAGCTCCCGGCTTCCATCCCGGCTAAAGTCATCCACAACGATTATTTCTATGTTAGCGTACGTCTGATTAACAACAGAGTCCAAAGCCTCCCTAACAAACTTTTCATGGTTATAACAAAGACATACAACGGTTACTTTAGCAGACATCATAAAAAAACAAAAAAATAAGGTTTCGGTTTAGCATACATAACTTGTTAGTTAAAAATATAATAAACCATACTATGAGTTCAATTTTTATAGAACTTTTTTTAGCTTTTTTAACATCATTGGTATTAACGGTTGTTTTTACCAATATATTTAAGATACATATTCCAAGACGTGGTTTTGGGTTTCTGCTGGTACTTATCTTC
This sequence comes from Cytophagaceae bacterium, assembly GCA_046313675.1. GTDB lineage: Bacteria > Bacteroidota > Bacteroidia > Cytophagales > Cytophagaceae > JBKBXU01. Next base: position 9,637 of record JBKBXU010000082.1, on the reverse strand, counting down.
CTGGTAACTTTAGCTGCTAACCGTTGGGTAAGGCCATTAGGCGATCCTATTCTTGGACTCTATTGGCTACCAGGGCTTTTAGCAGGATTCATAACAGCACTAATCATTGCGGCTGCCACCCATGACAATAAAAAAATCCGATCTTCAACCAGGTCAAAGATTTATGAATATGAGAAGCTTGAAGAGGATGAAAAGCAAAAAAAAGACTACGAACTGGCTTTAGGTATTTTCTTTTGGGTAGCAGTAGCCTTACTTTTATTTGTAATTGTGGCAGCGGTGGTTTTATAACTATAAGCTTGAAATAATTTTCTTCTCTGGCATTAAAGTAAGAGTTTAAATACTTATTATTGTGCTTCATTTTTTTAATCTTAAACCATAGCCTTAGTATGGATCAGCGGTTTACTGAAGCATTTGATTTTTTAAAACGACATTTTTCTGCCAAACCTGAAATAGGAATAGTCCTTGGAACCGGTCTGGGGGGCTTAATCAAAAACATTACCATTGAAAAAGAAATCCCCTACAGCCAAATACCTCATTTTCCCCTTAGCACCGTAGAACACCATGTTGGAAAGTTGATTTTTGGAACGATAGACAATAAGATCGTTGTGGCCATGCAGGGAAGATTTCATTTTTATGAAGGCTACAGCATGTTTCAGGTTACCTTCCCCATCCGCATCATGAAAATGCTAGGAGTGAAAACCCTGTTCATATCTAATGTATCCGGAGGAATCAATCTTGATTTTAAAAAGGGAGACCTTGTAGTTATAGATGACCATATTAATCTTCAATCGGCCAATCCTTTGACAGGGAAAAACGACGATGAATTTGGACCCAGATTTCCTGATATGAGTCAACCCTACTCCCAGTTACTGAATGAAAAAGCATTAATCATTGCTCAGGAAGAAAATATTCGTGCGCACAAAGGAGTGTATGTGGCGGTTAATGGCCCAAATCTCGAAACCAGAGCTGAATACCGTTATCTGGGAAAAATTGGTGCGGATATCGTCGGCATGTCGACAGTGCCCGAAGTAATTGTCGCCAATCACATGAACATGAACGTATGCGCTATTTCATTAATAACAGATGAATGTGATCCAGACAACCTGCATCCCGTAAACATCCAGGAAATTATAGAGGTAGCAACCAATTTTGAGCCTAAACTAACCAAAGTTTTTACCCGATTAATAAGGGAGCTATAAAAAACAAAAGGCTTTACGGCCTTTTGTTTGTTTCATTTTTCACAAGCAAATACGCTCCCAAAGCAGCCCCTGCAATTAAGGTGCTACTTAAAAGCATCTTGCCCAACTTTAGCTTTTTTCCGGTTTCCTTCTTATACCATCCTCCACTTACACCTGCATAATCCCGAATGGGCTCATAAAGATTACCTTTTGAAGGTTCCGAGGGATCTTTGCTGAAATGTTTCTTAAATACAGTTTTGCGGTATTGTTTGTCATATAAACCAGGGGCCAGCGATTTGAATATTCCTGAGGCTTGCCCAAGAGCTCCAACTACCACTTCCTTTTTAGGATTTTGTGCAAGATCCACTATGGCTTCTGCCACCTCTGTAGCTTCTATAGCAGGTTGTGGGGCTACCACATTCCTGCCCATGTAGTTTGCCGCCTGATTAAAAATAGGTGTATCAATTACAGAAGGAAGTACAGTGCAAACATGAATATGCTTTTCATCTGCCAATTCCTGCTCAAGACTCATACTAAAACCTCTGATGGCAAATTTACTTGTTGTATAAGCCAATGAATAAGGCTGACCAGTTTTACTTACCATAGAGGATACGTTTATCAGAACACCTTTTTTCTGCTCCCTGAAATAAGGCAATACAGCCTTGGCTCCATTTATATAACCAAATACATTGATATCCATAAGCCGTTTAATGTCTTCGGTAGGCGTATCCTCCAGCCTGCCCATCATGGAAACAGCCGCATTATTTACCCAAATGTCAACTTTCCCAAATTCACCAATAGCTCGTTCAGCCATATTTTTAACATCATGCTCATACGTAACATCCAGGGCAACGGCAAGTGCCTTTCCTCCAAGGCTCCTGCACTCTTCTGCTACCTGCTCCAGAACATCTCCCCTTCTGGCAGCCAGTACAACAGTAGAGCCGTGCTTTGCAAATTCAAGTGCTGTTGCCCTTCCAATACCACTGGAAGCGCCGGTTATTACCACTACTTTTTTGTCAAGATTCTTCATTTGAGATTTATTTAAGCGGTTTATTGATAAGATTATAACCATACACTATTATGAATGTTATTTTATCAGATAGATTTAAATAAGGGATATGATTAATAAACAAGAAATAAAAAAATCAGCTACAGGACTCAAATACCTCTTATACCTGCCTAAAGGATATTCACCACACGACCCGGGAAAATTTCCGATCATATATTTTCTGCATGGAGCAGGAGAACGAGGGGACGACCCTGAACTATTAAAAAAACACGGAATCCCTAAAGTTATAGAAGAAAGGGTGGATTTTCCTTTTATCGCTGTGTCACCACAATGTCCGATATCAGAATATTGGTCTGTAGGCCAGCTCAAAGACTTAATTGATGAAACCCTGAAGAACTTACAGCCGGATAAAAACAAAATATACCTTACAGGAATAAGTATGGGTGGTTATGGTACATGGTCACTTGCAGGACACTATCCCGATTTATTTGCCGCCATTATACCTGTTTGCGGTGGAGGAGATCCCAGTCACGCTTATAGAATAAAAGAAGTTCCGGTCTGGGCATTCCATGGCGCCAAAGATTACATAGTGCCTTTATGGGAATCTGAAAATATGGTAAATGAATTAAAAAAAGCAGAAGGAGATGTCCAGTTGACAATCTATCCAGAAGCAGGGCACGACTCCTGGACACAAACCTACGATAATACAGAAATCTATGAATGGCTCCTTAGTCATAAGAAAACACATAACCGAACTATGCATAAATAAGCATGGTTAATTATATAAAAATAAAAAGGAGGAATTTATGAGCATAGTGAAGGTTGTAGAGGTAATAGCGACTTCAGATAAAAGTTTTGATGAAGCCGCACAAAATGCTGTTAATGAAGCTTCAAAAACCGGTGGTCAGGTAAAATCCATTTACATTAAAGAAATGAACGGGAAAGTTGAAAACAACAAGATCGTTTCTTATGGAATAAATGCCAAAATTACATTTTACGAAGATGCATTGGTAGAATAATAAATTGAGAGGAGGCCTGGCCTTCTCTCACTATTTATTGGCGATTATTTTAAGTTTTTCTACAATTGACTCCATTTCCTCCTTTGAAAGTTTTTTTCTTTTCCCACGATCTATTGTCTCGTCAGCTAATGCCAACTCCTGATACCAGTCACCTCTCGTGCGAAGTTATTAAAGACAAACTACCGTAAAATTCTTGACGTTAAAAAAAACCATTAAGGCATTAAGGAAATTAAGAAAATGCCTTGGATAAAAAATTAAAAACTGGCGCGATGCTTTTAGCTCGTGCCTTTTTTATTTTTTGCAGAATGTTGGTGGTTTAGTTTTATAATTCTATTACTAAGCTTGTAGCTCGGCTAAAAATTATAAGCATAACCAATAGTACCTGTAAATTCATTGAATGAAGCTACCGTAGCTTTTCTATTATATCGGTTTACAAGGATGAAGCTCATAGTAAGATTATGCATTTTCTTATAAATGTAGGCATTTGACCACCTGACATTTATTATTCTTCCGGTAAGTTCACTCCCTGTATACGAATTATTCCAGGAACCTCCAAGGATTGACTTAACCTGTTTATTAAATAAAGCTTTGCTCAGCGAAACCATTGGGCCAATCATTCGGTTACTGGTTTCCATCATATCTGTTTGATTGAAATTTAAACCTGTACTTAAAGTTAAGCTAATAGGAGTCAAACTATACCGATAGGCAAGACTGGCGTTATAAAATTTATTATCTCCTGAAACTTCTCTGGTAAGATTATCATTGGCAATTTGATAAGCACCATTTACTGAGACTCCCTGTCTTTTTTCTTTATTACCAAAATTATAAGAAATACCTCCATTCGCACTTTGGGTCACCTGGTAATAATCCAGTGAGTCCATTTCCAATAAAGGATCAAACCTCTGTTCAATTCGTGAGTTATTTGTAAAATTAGAGTAACTTAAATCCATATTTACTTTGTCTACAGGCATATAACTTATATTTACCGAACCAATCATTCTACGCATGGTATTCATCTGCATCTGATCAAGGTTGTTTCTTTGAGTTCCTACATTTACCGAAAAATTCATTTTATCTTTTAATATCCGTGATGATGCACCAACGGTAATATTCTCCATATCATTATTAAAAAAATAAGCCCCCAAAGTTCTGTATCCGGGATCAATTCTTTCGTAGGCAAATTGAAGGTCGTACCTATTTGCATTGTAGGTAATATCACCTTTCAATGCGTTTTGATGGGTACTGGACGCATACCGATTCATTATTCCACTGCCGTAGAATATGCCTCCGCCGCCATCAGAAATTTTCTCCGTATGAACATCTCTCGTATAGGCTGACGATCCAACATCAAATCCCATTGAGACTTTTTTATATAACACTTTTCGGGCTGTAAGGCCAATTACAAGATTTTCTTCTGGAGAAAGTCCTTCCGGATTAAATGGGAGCGAAAGCACATCATCTTTAGCTCTGAAAATGATCAAATCTATCGCATTCCCATCACTTCCCACGCCCACTTTCAAGCCATAGCCCATTCTTCTGTAAAACGGATGTGAGGGCCCTACCATGAGTGTATCTTCCGGAGTAGCTTTGTTAAGCCTGCCATACATAGCAGAAATTCTAAATATGCCTGGATTATAGTCCACACCAGCTCCTAAAAATATATGCCCTGCAAGTGTATAGGGCGAAAAAGTCATACTACGATAACCAATGTGGCCTGTTAGGGATTTATATTTGGGCGAAACTCCATACTGGTTAAATGGCTGGACAAAATTCCCTTGTTGATTACTATACGTTCCTGAGAAGGGTAGCGATAAGCCATATATATCAATATTAACTGTTCCTGAAACAAAATAGCTCCACGGATCCCTTCTTGATTCTATGCCTGTTGCTCCGTATAATATATTGGTTATGCCAAGCCCACCACTTACTTTTATAGGATCCTCTTCTTCTACAATATTGCTAAGATCCTGAGCACCTATATAAAACGAACAAAAAAGTAATGCCCACGCAAACGATATGGACTTGATATATTGCATTAAACTTGACTAGAGTAAGGTTTATTAAAAATTAATTCTCTTGCTTATTTGTAAATTTGAAATTCTACTCTTCTGTTTTGTGTCCTTCCGGACTCTGACCGGTTTGAACTTACAGGCTCCTTACTTCCTTTCCCTACTATTGTCATTCGATCACGACTAATGCCATTTAACTCAAGAAATTTGGCTACAGACTCTGCTCTATCTTCGGAAATTCTAGTATTTGCTTCTTCTGTACCGAGATTATCTGAATGACCAATTATATTTATTTTCAATGCTTTATTCCCTTTTAACAGATCCGCAATTTGCTGAAGCTGTTCTTTGGCATCATCTTGAATAGCGCTTTCATTAAATTCAAAAAACACAACTTCCTTAAGATTGAACAAATAATTTCCCGTTTCTTCAGGATATTCGGTACTTTCAGCACTTGTTTTTGTCACAAATATCCGTGCCTCACCCACGGAGTATTCCGAAACAGGAGGTTGCTTATTCTTTTTCACCGGAATTTTTAATGCCACCATGACTTCTGTGGCTCCTCTATGGGCCGTATAAGAGGCGACCTTGGAAGTATTAATTTCATAGGCAAACCCAAGGGTCAGGAACGCTTTTTGCAACTCGATCGCTAAGCTTGCGGCCTGGTTTACCCTGTATCTGGGTGTTATGGACAGAATAATATCTTCTGCAAACTTAGCCTTTCCTTTAGCTCCTGCATAATATTGAAACCGAACACCACCAATCAAATTATGCATGGTATTATTCTTTAAGACCAGAGCTTCGGGAACAATTGAAAACTCCGGTTTATTCAATAGCATGATTCCGGCTGTACCAATAAAATTTATGGGCATACGACTGTCGCTTCCAAAGTCAATATTGGCCCTATTAAGGTGATAGGCAGATACCCCTACATAATATTTATTCCTGGAGGTTTCCGGATCTGTGGCATAATACATGGCTCCCGCATTATAATCAAAATAGCTAATACTGAAATAATCACCGGTTTCGCCTGTAGGAAGGTTTGGATTATAACCCATATTTTGCTCATATTGACTGCCGGTTGTAAACTCACCTGCTGTTAAACTTCTTTGAAACCAGGCCCCTCCCATCCCAAAGCTAACATGTGACGTTCTCCCTATATTAAAATCATAGGCTAAACTAACCATTGCTCCGCTGTTGCGGTAATAAGAATACGTTCCTGATTGATCCGAAATCGCCGTAAATCCTATCCCCCCTCTTCTGTTGTTTGATTTATCAATCACCGGAAGGATTCCTGTAAATGCAGGAGTTTTGATGTGGTTATCCATACTGCGCAACTGACTCCTGTAGTTGAGATAAAACTGAATATCAGATGACATTCCTACAGACGCCGGATTAATCAGGGCAGGAGCATACTGATATTGGGTAAATAGTACATTCTGAGCCGGCAGGCTAAATCTGCAAAAAAGGATGACCAGTGATATAAGTAAGGTTTTATTCATTTCAAACTGTTGTTGGGCAGGGTGCTATCTTTTTAATATCAGAGTTCCTGATTTTTGTCCGTTGAACTTTATATCTGTGCCATCAAAATATTTCCCATCCATAGTCCAAAGTAAGCTTTGTCCGGACAGGAGGTCGCCTTTATATCTGCCATCCCAGCCCCTGTTAAGCATTTCTTCAGGATCTGTGCAGACATATACCTGCTCCCCCATTCTATTAAATATCCTGAATGTTATCTCTTTAATACCTGACCCATAAATCTTAAATTCATCATTAATTCCATCTCCATCAGGAGAAAAAAGGCTAGGTATAAAAAGCTTGTTTTTTACATAAATTTTGACTGAAGCAGTATCGCGGCAACCATTGATATTCGTACCTGTAAGAATATATTGAATACTTTCTTCCGGAGCCGCTATCGGGTTAGGGATGTATGGATCTGATAGGCCTATTGCCGGACTCCATGCGTAAAAATCAGCTCCATAAGCGTGAAGCTCAACAGACTCACCCCTTCCTATGCTTGTATCCTTGATTGTACCAACCTCAGGAAGGGGATTTATGGAAAGTTTTACAAAAGCAGTATCCGCTTTACAGTTTCCGACTTTTACAATAAGACGGAAAGTTGCCGGCTCTTCCCCATAAACTTCGGGATTTGCCAGAATAGAGTCCGATAACAGATAACCGGGTGACCATCGATAAGTATAAGGAAGCAATGCCCCGACAGCTACAGGAGAACCTCCCAGGGTAATTTTCTCATTCAAGCATACCGAAGTATCTTTACCTGCGTCTATTATAGAAACCGGATTGGCCTGAACTATAATGGTATCAAAGGTGGAACAGCCTGCAGTAGTGTTTATAATATTAGCCCATATAGTATCTGTTTTTATTATTTCAGTTTTTATGGATCGCTCGTTATGGGCAATAATACCTGCTCCCCCGGAATTAAACCAGTTTACGATTTCACCTTCTGCTCCGGCATTTAATACGATGCTGTCTCTAAAACATACTATGGTATCATTTCCAAGGCTAAACTTCCGGCAAATAGAAAAGGATTGAGATGGGGAAAATGCTGACGCTTTCCCCGAGTTGTCTATAGCCTGTACGCTCCAATAATATTTTCCCTGCGGAAGGTGTTGAAGGAAAAAGACCGTATCAGATACCCCATTTCCCGGTCCGGGCAAAAACCTTTTCCCATTGGACATATTGGCATGTGGTGATGCGACATCCATTGCATCATCCATTGTCCCTATCCATAAATTATATGTAATAGCTTTTGAAGGGGTATGGTCATCAGAAGCAGTGTGCCATTTTAAATATACTTTGTCATCATCGCTTAAAGCACTTAAACCTTCCGGAATCGAAGGTGCCTGGTTGGAATAAATAGTTGTATTGCGAAAGACTCCGGAAACGAGTCCCTGCGTAGCAAAACCACTGATGAAAATATCCAAACTGCCGTCGTTGTCAACATCTGCCCAAGAAGAAATGCCTGAAAAAGTTGCGGGCAAACCAGACTGCACATCGGAAAGTTCGCCAAAGGTATCGTTACCGTTGTTTCGGTACATTTTTGTCACCGGCATCGTACCATTGTGCCCGTTTATCAGAACATCAGAAAGTCCGTCGTTATCAAAATCTCCCCAACTTACTGTACAGGAAGTAACACCGGGAAATATTCCTGTTGTTAATCGTGTAAAGCTGTTACCTCCGTTATTCCGGTATATACGGCATATATTGTTACCGTTTCGGTCAGCTCCTGCAATAAGCAGATCCGGCTTGCCATCATTATCATAATCACCCCAGGATGCTGAACCGGAAGACAATCCGGGTAATCCGGGAATTGAAATTTCTGTAAAGCTCCGGTTGCCATTATTTTTGTATAAACGGGTAATTTTATTATTTGAATTGTCAGCACCTGAAAGTAATAAATCATCCAGGCCATCTTTATCAAAATCCCCCCAAAGAACCGCTCCATGACTTATACCCGGCAATTGAATGCTTAAATCGGAAATATAATTGCCATTATTATTCTGGTATATCTTGCAAATTTTTTCATTATAATTATTCAATCCGGCAATAAGTATGTCCAGCTTTCCATCCTTGTTATAATCATGGAAATTAACCTTTCCAAAGCTGACGCCGGGGAATTCATGTTCGGTTGGAGTAAATATATTATTGCCATCGTTCCTGTATAGACGCGTGATTCTGGTGTTACCATACCTTCCGGAAATCAGCAGGTCAAGATCGCCATCATTATCAAAATCCCCCCAAGCCGCATCTCCATGAACCAATCCGGGCAAAGGAACCAACATATTGGTAAATGTGCCATCGCCATTATTTCTGTAGATTATGGAAGTATCATTATGCAGGTGATCCGTTCCCATTAGGAATAGATCCATATGACCGTCCATGTCATAATCTCCCCATTTTGACACACTATATCCCAAAGGAAGGAACGTTCCGGGATCCAATTCTTCAAAGTGCTGACCAAACAAAGATTGGTTAAGGCAGAATAAGAATATAAACGTATGTTTAAAAAATTTCACTGTGATAAAAAGTCATTATTAGCTGATCCTGAAATTCAAGGGTATTTATTATTACTTTTTTTAAGTCACTATATCTCCTCTTTTAGCCCAAAGTCTAAAAGCATACTATCTGACAGTAAACCTCAGCGTTTTACTTTCATTCTTAGTTTCCACGCGGATAAGGTATAAACCCGACCTTCTTTCAAAACTTGTAAAGGAAATATTTTCGCTATAAAAATCCTGATTGCTTTTTTCAAATCTCCTGATGAGATTGCCCTGAATATCATAGACGCTAAACAGTACATCCTGTAGGGTATTCAGTCTTACATCCGCATTAAAAACGCCATCATTCGGATTGGGATAAATACTAAAACTAAGGATATTCTGGCCCTCTGTATTCATATCCAAA